>HF993347.1:123316-124278 GCA_000433875.1 Firmicutes bacterium CAG:884 | reverse complement strand
TACAAATGGTGTCACATCAATTGTAACACTACAATAATATGGTAAAGTTATATTATATTATGTTGACAAGTATAAAAAAAAAGTATATACTTTTGTTAGAAAAAGAGAAAAATTGATGATTTAGAAGAGTAAATAATATTAATATTTATAGAAAGTAACTGGTTGATGGAAAGTTATAATATGTTATTATTGAATGGGCTAATGAAAGATTACTGAAATGATAGTAGGATAATACGGAGTATTCTTCTTCGTTAACAAAAAGACTTGTATGATGGTACAAGAGTAGGTGGTATAATAAGAATATAGTCTTATCCTATTTATGTAGGATAGGATTTTTTTAATTAAGAAAGGATTGATAAAATGAAAAGATTATTAACAGGTTTAAAACCAACTGGGGAATTGACGTTAGGAAATTATATAGGGGCTATTTCTCCTTTAGTAAAATTACAAGAGGATAAGGAAAATGAAATATTGTTGTTTGTTGCTGATTTACACGCTTTAACGGTATTTCAAGAACCATCTTTATTAAGGGATAGAATTAAGAGATTTGTTGCAATGTATGTTGCTTGTGGTGTTGATCCTGAGAGAACAACAATTTACATTCAATCACAAAATGAATATATTCCTGTTATTTCTTGGATTTTAGAGTGTAATACATATTATGGTGAAGCATCCAGAATGATTCAGTTTAAAGAAAAGAGTAAAGGAAAAGAAAACTTTACAGTTGGGTTATTAACATATCCAATATTGATGGCGGCAGATATTTTATATTGCGATGCTGATTATGTGCCGGTTGGTATTGATCAAAATCAACATGTTGAGATTGCTAGAGATATTGCTGATAGATTTAATAAGAGGTATGGTGATACTTTTAAGTTGCCTTCTTCTTTAATAACAAAGCAGGGTACTAAGATAAAGGATTTAAAGGATCCAACTAAAAAGATGAGTAAATCGGAAGAGAA
>HF993347.1:0-123283 GCA_000433875.1 Firmicutes bacterium CAG:884 | reverse complement strand
CTGTTGGTGTTATTTCTTTGTTTGATGATTTGAATGCTATTCATAAAAAAATAATGGGGGCAACAACTGATTCAGATAATGCTGTTTATTTTGATGAAGAGAATAAGCCAGGTATATCAAATTTACTAAATATTGCTTCTATTATGAGTGGTCGTGAGGTAGATGATATTGCTAAGGAGTATCGTAATAGTGGTTATGGTAATTTTAAGAGATATTGTGCTGAGGTAACGGTTAATAAAATTAAGAGTATTCAAGATAGGTATAACGAATTAATTGAGACTGGTGAAATTGATAAAATATTAAAAGATGGTATAGAAAAATCTCGTTTGATTGCTAAAGAAAAGTGTGAATTAGTTAAAGAGCGTGTTGGTTTAATATAAATACATAAGGAAAAACTTATGTGTTTTTATTTTAAAATTTATAAAAAAATAATGATTTTATTCATTATTTTGTTAATTTTTTTTCTTTTACTTTATTAAGTATTACTGCTATTGATTCTTTATACATTTGTTCCATACTATAGTTTTGATTTAATTCTTTTCCGAATATTATAATAGAAAATTCATTCATTATATTTTGAACTTTATTAAGTGTTTGTTCATCTATTAATGGTTTTAATGTATTAAAGAATGTATTTAATGTATATGTTTCTTTGGCATTGTTTTGATCTATTGTTTTAGTTATATTATATAGTGTTTCTGGACTTGATACACTTAATGATTTTATTGTTTTTAAATCGTTATGGTTTCCTTGATCATATAATAATATATTACCACTAATAGCATATAGATTTCCGTGCTCGATTGAGTTTCTAATGCTTGTTATAATGATTTCATTTCTTTTTCCTTGATAATTAAGAATTGTATTATAGAATGTTGTAAAATGATACATAATTGAGTGTCTAAAATATTCATTTGGATGATTTTTATATGTTTCTACTTTAGATTCCATATCGTTTATGAAGTCATTACAAGCTTTTTTTATACAATTTTGGAAATTATTGTATTGGTTTACAATTCCATTTCCTTTATATAATGGATCAAATTGTATTGTTAAACTATTTAAATTCAAATGTTCATAATCTATTTCTTTTTTATCTGAAAATGCTAATGTCATATAATTATATAGAGATGCAACTAATTCTAAGTTTTCACCAATATTTAACATTGTTGATATTTCTTTCATAAGTTTCGCGACTTTTATTTCAGTTGTTTGATGTGCTTTACTTGTTATTTTTTGGCTCATTAATGTTTTTATTTCTTTTAATGTGTTATTAATTAGTGCTTTTTCTTTTTCATTTTTCGGTCTATAATTTAATAACATTTTTGCAATCGTATATAATTTTTTTGGATCAGATTTATTCAAATAACTATTAAAATAACTATTAATTTCATCATTTGGTATTGATATATATTTGTTTGTAGTTTTTTTTATAGGTTGTTTAGAATATCCTATATTTTTATTTATTATGAAACTTTTTATATAACTTTTTTCTATTCTATTTTCATCAATATTATAATAGTTGTAAATATTTTTTAAATAATTTTCGTAATCTTTTTCACTGATATCATAAATATTTGTTTCTTCTACGAAATAAGTTATTGTATTAAGTAGATTAATTGGAATTGAACATTTTAGTTTATATTCATTATTTTCTTCAGTTGATACGTTATCAATTACTACTTTTCCGTTTTCAAAGTCAATACTATATTTTTTGTGAGCAAATGAATCTCTTACTTTATTAAAAATCCATAATGCTTCAATTAGTTCTTCATTTCTTTCGCTTTTATTTGTAAGTTTTATTTGAATGTTATTTTTTTTGTATTCGGCTGTTTTTTTTATTTCTTTCGCGAATTCTATTATTGCATTTTCATACTTTTTATTTTTAATGTTATCAAAGTATAAAATGTTATTTTCAGAATCTTTTTTTACTAATACTTCTTTTAATAGTAAGAATTTTGATACTGAAAACATACAAAAGTGTTTATAATTTAATTTTTTATTTGATTTATATAGATAACTTTCTACAAGTTCACGTGCTATTTGATTTATTTCGTTCATTTTTATTCCTCCCCTTGAACTGAATAATTATAACATATTTTATTTTTATTTCAAAATTAAAAGGGTATTTTTGTTGAAATCATTATAAAAGTGTGATAAAGTTATTATAGGGATGATGATATGAAGAATATATATACAGAATATGGTTATTATAGTGGTAAACATGTTAATTTATTTATGTTTAAAAATATGATTAAGGATTTTTTGAGAATATTTACGAACAAATATGTTATTTTTAAGTGTAAGAGTATTTGGGGTGTAAGGAATAGAATTGTTTCAAAAAATTTAAGGTCAGGGATATATACATCGTTTTATATTGATTATTTTAATAAGCATTCATCATACGTTGGTTTGAATACTGTTTTTAAGGGTATACCTTGTTTACCTCATGGATTTTATGGCGTTTTTATTTCTGATAAAGCTGTTATTGGTAAGAATTGTGTTATATTTCAAGGTGTTACGATTGGTTCAAATACTCTAGAGGGTTCTAGTAATTTTGGTTCTCCAGTTATAGGCGATAATTGTTATATTGGTGCTGGGGCAAAGATTATTGGGAATGTTAAGATAGGCGATAATGTAAGAATTGGCGCGAATGCGATTGTTACAACTGATATTCCTTCTAATTCGACAGTTGTTTTAGAAAAACCTCGTATTATTAGTAAGAAAAAGCAAGATAATAGGTTTATTAAGTGTATTGGTTTAAAAAAATATTATTTTGATGATGGTTTATTTTATGAGGTGAAAAAAAGTTAGTTACTTTTAAGGTTTAATGTGGTATCATTGATATAGTAGAAGATAGATGTTAACAAAAATGTTAATAGATAATATAAAAACAGAAAGAATGTTAATAAAATATATGGAGCAGAATTCTATAGGATAATTATAGGTAGTGTACCATTTTTTGGGGGGTTTGCTTGCTGGTTTCGGTGCTGCTTATACTATTGGTAGGGCTAATTACTATTACGATATTAAGAGTGCTCGCCTTATAAGACACCAGACTAGTGGTGGTCGTGAGATGATGGAACCACAACGTATAAAATAAGTTATAATTAACGCTTGTACGTAAATCTATTTTAAAATTATAAAAAAGTACTTGACATATAAAAAAATAAATTATATTATTGAAGTATCTTATAAAGAGCAACGGAGGGACTAGCCCTACGATGTTGCACCAACCTATTAAATTAGGTGGTAAAGCTAGAACGATAAGATAATCTTTTTTTCCTTAGAGATTATCTAAGGATTTTTTTGTTGGAGGTATTTATGATTTATAGTAATGAAATAGTATTTAGAGGTCACCCTGATAAAGTGTGTGATCAAATAAGTGATGCGCTTCTTGATGCATATTTAGAAAATGATAAAAATAGCAGATGTGCAATTGAAGTAATGGGAGGTAAAGGATTAATTGTTGTAACCGGTGAAGTAACATCAAATAGTAATGTTGATGTTGAAGGTACAATAAAAAGAGTATTAAGAGATGTTGGTTATAAGGATGATTATAAAATTATTAACAATCTAGGTTTACAAAGCATTGATATTGCAAGAGGAACAAACGAAGAAGTAATGGGTGCCGGTGATCAAGGAATGATGTTTGGTTATGCTACTAATGAAACAAAAGAATATTTGCCTAAAGCAATGGTAATACTTCAAAAGTTAGCATATGAATATGATGAACTAAGAAAAAAAGAAAGCTCTATATTTTATCCGGATGGTAAAGCTCAAATAACAGGATATTATGATAATAATATGAATTTAATAAAAATAAAAACATTTGTAATTAGTTATAATAATTCCGAAGAAAATAGAACATATAGCGATAAAAAAATAATTGATATATGTAATAAAATATGTAGTCAATATAATGTAGAAGTTGAAGAATATTTAATAAATCCAACAGGAAGATTTTTAATTGGTGGATTTGAAGGTGATTCTGGTTTAACAGGAAGAAAAATTGTAGTTGATAGTTATCAATCATTTGCTCGTGTTGGAGGTGGAGCATTTAGTGGAAAAGATCCATCTAAAGTAGATAGAAGTGCTGCTTATAAAGCTAGATTAATTGCAGTTGATTATTTAAAAAAATATAATTTAAGATGGTGTGAAGTTCAATTATCTTATGCTATCGGAATAGAAAAACCACTTGCTATATATGTAAATAGTGATAAAGGAATATTAGATGTAAATGACAAATTATATGATGAATGTAAACCAAGAAATATAATAAAAGATTTGAATTTAAAAAATACTAAGTATGAAAACTTAGCAATGTTTGGTCATTTCAGATAATGATTTTTTATACAAAAAAACAATTATTAGGAATTGCTTTTCTAAAGTAAGAAAATACCCTTTTTATTCTATCAGACCTGCTATCTTACTTTCAATTTTATTATAACAATTATATTATATGTAATCAATCAAAAGTTATTTTTTGAATGTCTAGAAGTGTAAATAAAAAAATGGTATAATATATTTATTTCGGAGGTAACTATGATTGAAATATATGAAGATGAAAATAAGGTATATGCTGAAAATTATCATAAAATAAGAGAAGTTATAAATAGAAGTGATATTCAAAAAGCTAATGGTTTTGATAAAAGAAATGTATTATATAGGGGGTATAGGAATACTACTAGTAAAAAACATATATTTCTTGTTAAATCACAACATAGTTATGAATACTATCATAGTTTTATCACGATAAAAAATGGTAATATAGTTGATGTTGATTGTAATTGTATACAATTTCAAAATTATAGAAGTTGTAAACATTTAGCAGCTGCTTTTAAGTTTTATAGTATAGAATTATTTGGTCAAAGAAGGAAATCAAATGAATTGATATCATCTATGATATTAGATAAGTATTTCGATAATTATAAACCATCTATAAAAAAGGAATTAAAATTAAATATTAATATTTCTCCAAAAATAGATACTGATTGGAATGATGATCCATATCTATCTTTTAAAATTAGTATTTTTATTGGTACAAGTAGAATGTATTTATTAAATAATCATTTTTCTAGTTTTAAAAATGCTTATTTATATGATACTAGTTGTAAGTTTGGGAAAGAACTTGATTTTAATACAAATGATTATTATTTTAATAATCAAAATAAGTTATTTATAAATCAATTAATAAAAAGTAATATTAATTTATCATATAGTTATTTGAATCAAGTAGAACTTGCTAATTTAATTCCTGTTATGCCATTTCCTTTTACATTTGATGGTCATACAATTAATTATATAAGCGAAGTTTTTCCTTTTAAAACTAATATTGTTAAAAAAGATGATAAATATATACTTTCTATTGATTTGAATAATGCGATTAATATTAACAATAGATATATTTATATTAATGGTAATATGTATTCTTTAGATAAAAAAGAGCGTGATTTTGTTAGTGATTTAATAGAGGGTAATATTAAAAGTATTGAGTTTGGTGAAGATAATTTAAAAAAATTTATGAAGGGTATTTTACCAATAATTAAAGATACTATTGAGATCGATTCTAGTTGCATAAGTGATATTATTATTGTAAATGAACCTAGTGTTAAATTATATTTTGATATTAATAAAGAGATTGAATGTAATATAAAGTTTGATTATAATGGGGAAATTGATTATTTTGATAGTGATGATAAAGTTTTAAGAAATGAAGAATTTGAAAATAATGTTTTAAATGATGTTTTAAAATATGGTTTTATAATAGAAAATAAGAAAATTGTTTTGAATGATTTAGATAGAATTGTTGATTTTATAGAAAATGGTTTAAATGATATTTCTTCAAAATACAATATTTATACAAGTGAAAATTTAAAAAAAATTAAAATAAAAAAGAAAACTAATGTATCAAGTATGTTTAGTTTGGGCCAAGATAATATAATGAGTTATTCATTTAATTTGGATGGTATTAAATCTAATGAACTTGTTAATATTTTAAAGGATGTTAAGGCTAAGAAAAAGTATTATCAGCTTAAGAATGGTGATATTGTTAATTTAGAAGATGAAAACTTGATGGAATTAAATGATGTAATTGAAAATATGGAAATTACTGATGATGATATTATCAAAGGAAAAGGTACAATATTAAAATATCGCGCAATTTATTTGGATAGTTTAAAAAGTAAATATAAGAGTATTGAAACTAATAATTTATTTGATGATTTTATTAATAATTTTTATAAGTATAAAGATTGTAATATTAGTTTAGATAAAAATGATTTGAAGATTTTAAGAGATTATCAGGTTACTGGTGTAAAATGGTTGTATAATCTAGATAAAACTGGTTTTGGGGGAATACTTGCTGATGAAATGGGTCTTGGTAAGACTATTCAGGTTATATATTATATAAAAGAGATTCTAAAGGAAGAAAAAGGAAAGTTTTTGATTGTTGTACCAACTTCTCTTGTATATAATTGGTTATATGAGTTTGAAAAGTTTGGTAAAGATATTAGGGTTTTACTTATTGTTGGAAATAGGAAAGAGAGAGATGAAAAATTTGCTTTAAGGGATAACTATGATGTTATTATTACTACTTATGGTTTACTTAGAGAAGATGAAGAAAAGTATTTAGATTATTATCATTCTATGATAATTGATGAAGCTCAAAATATTAAAAATTATATGGCTGGTGTTAGTAAAGCTGTTAAGAAAATAAACGCAAAAACGAAGTTTGCTTTAACGGGTACGCCGATTGAGAATTCGACTTTAGAATTATGGAGTATTTTTGATTTTATAATGCCTGGTTATTTATCTAGTTTACAAAGGTTTCAAAGTAAGTATAAGATAAGTGAATTTAATGATGAGACTGATATTTTGATTAGTGGTCTTAATAATCAAATAAATCCTTTTATTTTAAGAAGAAGGAAGAAGGATGTTATAAGGGAATTGCCAGAAAAGTTAGAAAATAATATTTATATTGATTTGAGTGATGAGCAGAAGAAGTTATATGTTGCTGAACTTGAGAGAGTAAAAGAAAAAATGAATGAGATAATGGCTGATGGTGGTATCAATAAGGCAAGATTTATGATTTTGCAGTTGCTTATGAAGTTAAGGCAAATATGTATTGATCCTTCTATTGTATATGATGATTATAAGGGCTCTTCTAATAAGATTGAGACTTTTATAAGTGTTACTCGTGAGAGTATTTCAAATGGTCATAAGATTCTTGTTTTTACTTCTTTTAAAACGGCTTTAAATATTGTGCAAAAAAGACTTGAAAAAGAGGGTATTATTTCTTATGTAATAGATGGTTCTGTTAAGAGTAAGGAGCGTATTGATAGGGTTAATGAGTTTAATAATAATAGTAGTCCTTGTGTGTTTTTGATTATGTTAAAGTCTGGGGGAACTGGTTTAAATCTAACGAGTGCGGATGTTGTTATTCATTTGGATTTATGGTGGAATCCACAGGCTGAGAATCAGGCTACTGATAGGGCTCATCGTATTGGTCAAAAGAATATTGTTGAGGTTATTAAATTAATTACGCGGGGTACGATTGAAGAAAAGATTCTTGTTTTACAGGATAAAAAAAAGAAACTTAGTGATAAGATTATTGATGGAAATGAAAGGAATAGTAATATTATTTCTAGTTTAACGGAAAGGGATATTAAGAATTTACTTTCATATGAAAATAAAGATAGTGATTAAACTATCTTTTTATTATGTCAAAATCAACGGCTCCATTTATTCCGTTTATTGTTCCAGTACAGGAGTTTTGCCATATTTGGTAATTTTCGTATGGTGTATTTTTTGTATAGTGGGCAAGCCATATTTTGTAGTCTTTTAGATCCCATACATAGTTTAGGTAATTTAAACTGCTGTAAAGCATACTTTCATAACCGTTTTTAATGCATTCGTCCATAAAGGCTTTTGTGATATTATTGATGTCGAGAAAGTTTATTTGGTAGTCATCGAAATATGTCCAAGATTCCCAGTCGAAAGCGATTGGTAGGTCTAGTGATTGCCCGTTAAGTTCTTTTATAATCCATTTTGCTTGATTAATGGTTTCTTTTTCTGATTTTGCGTATGAATAGAAATAGAGTCCTACTTTGAGTCCGACTTCTTTAGCGTTTTTAATGTTGTTTTGAAATTTACTATCCATTATAATGTTATTTTTGTTATCGTTTCCAAATCCAATTCTTATCATTACGAATTCGGCTCCGGCTTCTTTTACTTTTTGAAAATCAATATTTCCTTGCCATACGGATACATCTATTCCAAGGATATTATCTTTGTAGTCTTGTTTAAATGTTTCAAAGTTATAGTATACTGGGTTATTTGCTGTTGTTTGTTTTTTCTTTTGAACAATTATTGTTGTTTCTTTTTCGGTTATGTTTCCGCTTGAATCGGTTACTTTAACTTTTAGGGGATATGTTCCTATTTTGTTTGTGTCATATGTTCCGATTATTTCTAGTTTTGGTGTTCTATCATAATTGTCACCAAAGAATAGTTTGCTTTTTAAATCAAAGTTTTTATTTACTTCGGTATAGTATGTTTTTTGTAATTGCAATATTGGTTTTGTTGTGTCAACAATGTTGATTTTTAGGGTTACTATATTATCATTAGTTTTATATTTTATTATTTGAGTTTTTAATTCATTTCTTTTTATTTGGATGTCTGGTGATGTTATGTTTTCATCTTTGATTATTGTATATAGATTTATTGGGTTTCCATATTCAAGATTTATTTCTTTTGTTATTTTGCTATTGTATTTAGTTTGTTTTTGACATCCTGTTAGTAATAATAGTAGTAATAGTAGTATTTTCATATTGCTCTCCTTTTAATATTTAAGCATATTTTTTTGAAAATTTCAATTGTTTATGTTATATTAGTTTTGGTGATATAAATGGATAGGAATTTATTTACTTTATTGTTTGAGTGTAAGGTTAGGGGTTTTAATCTTATAAAGGATAGGGTTGATTATATTATTTCAAATAATATTGTTGATAGTAATTATATTGAGCATACTCTCGATTATTTAATTGATTTTTGTTATGATGAGAAGAGTGAATCATATTATTATAGGTTATGTGATTATTATAAAAATATTGATAAAAAGGGTGCGTCTTTTTATTTGAATTTGTTTAAGAAAACTTATAAATAAATGTGTTTTTTAATTGTACGTAGTGTTTTCTTCTTCATAAGATAAATTGAGGAGGTTAATATGGATTGCTCAAAAAATTGTAATATAAAGTATGTAGTTTGTAATGGTCCTAGGGGTTTAAGAGGTTTACCTGGTCCAACGGGTCCGACTGGTCCAGCTGGTGTTGGTCCAACGGGTCCGCAAGGTATACAAGGGATTCAAGGTGTTCAAGGTATACAAGGTGAAATAGGTCCGACTGGTCCTGTGGGCGTGGCAGGAGCAACGGGTCCAACAGGTCCAACAGGTCCAACGGGTCCAACAGGCCCAACAGGCTCAACAGGACCAACAGGCCCAACAGGTCCAAGTGGTGAAACTGGAACAACGGGACTAACAGGCCCAACAGGTCCAACGGGTCCAACAGGACCAACAGGACCAAGTGGTGAAACTGGAGCAACGGGACTAACAGGCCCAACAGGCCCAATAGGACCAACAGGTCCAAGTGGTGAAACTGGAGCAACAGGTCCAACAGGTCCAACCGGGCCATCTGGAACTGATGCCGAAACACCAGTTATAACTATTGGTACTATAACAACTGGTGATCCTGGTACACAAGCTTCAGCGTCTATCACAGGTACTTCACCAAATTTTGTATTGAATCTAACTATTCCACAAGGTCCAACAGGTCCAACAGGTCCAACAGGTCCAACCGGGCCAGGAGCTTAAAATATTTAAAGTCTATCATTATGATGGACTTTTTAATTTTTAATAGACTATATTATAGATTTTATTTTTTATTCGTGTTATACTTTTTATAGAAAGTAGGAGGAGTAAGTTATGACAAAATATGTATTTGTAACTGGTGGAGTTGTATCTGGTTTAGGTAAAGGAATTACAGCTTCATCAATCGCATTATTGCTAAAATCAAGAGGATATAAAGTATTTATGCAAAAGTTTGACCCTTATATAAATGTTGATCCGGGAACAATGAACCCAATTCAACACGGAGAGGTTTTTGTAACATATGATGGGTGCGAAACTGATCTTGATTTAGGCCATTATGAAAGATTTATAGATGAAGAACTTAATTATACATCTAATATAACTAATGGTAAAATATTTTCTTCAGTTATCGAAAAAGAAAGAAGAGGAGACTATTTAGGAGCGACTGTACAAATGGTTCCACATATTACAAATGAAATAAAAAATAAAGTATATGAAGCAGGCGCTAGTACAGGTGCTGATATTGTTATTACTGAAATTGGTGGTACAGTTGGTGATTTAGAATCACAATCAATGATAGAAGCATTAAGACAAATTAGTTATGAAAAAGGAAAAGAAAATACATTTTTTGTTCATTGTACACTTGTTCCTTTCATTTATGGTTCTGATGAATTAAAAACAAAACCAACGCAAAATAGCGTTAGAGATTTGAGAAATATGGGAATTCAACCTAATGCTTTAGTATGCCGTGTTCCTTTTGCAACAGGCGATGCTATTAAGAAAAAATTATCTTTGTTTTGTTCGCTTCCTAGTGAAAATATAATTGATTCAGTTGATGTTAAGAATCTATATGAAATACCTATAAATTATTATAACCAACATTTTGATGAAATTATTTTAAAAAGTTTAGGATTAAATGTTAAGAAAGCTAATTTAAAATATTGGACTGATTTAATTGATAGGGTAAATGGATTGGATAAAGAAATTGAAATTGCCCTCGTTGGTAAATACGTTGAACTTCATGATGCTTATATATCAGTTGCGGAAGCTTTAAAACATGCGGGTTATAAATATAATTCAAAAATTAAAATTAAATGGGTTAGTTCAGAAGATTTAGAAAAAGATACTAATTTGAAAGAAGTTTTTAAAGATACTAAAGGTATAATTGTACCAGGTGGTTTTGGAACAAGAGGTACACTTGGTATGATGAAAGCAACAGAATATGCTAGGGTTAATAAGATTCCTTTTTTAGGTATTTGTTTGGGAATGCAAATTGCTGTTATTGAATATGCTAGAGACGTTTTAGGATTGAGTGATGCAACTAGTACGGAGTTTGATTCATTTACAAATAGTCCGGTAATTGATTTAATGGCTGATCAAAAGGCTATTAGTAATATGGGTGGTACACTTAGACTTGGGAATTATGAGTGTTCTATTAAAAAAGATAGTCTAGCAAGTAAATTATATAAAGAAGAAAAGATTCTTGAAAGACATAGACATAGATATGAGTTTAATAATGCATACCGAGAAGAGTTTGAAAAAAATGGTTTAGTTATATCTGGTATTAATGATGTTAATAATTTGGTTGAAATTATTGAAATTAAGGATCATCCTTTCTTTATAGCTTGTCAGTTTCATCCAGAGTTTAAGAGTAGACCTACAAGACCTCATCCTTTGTTTGATGGCTTTATTAAAGCTAGTATAAAATAGGAAAAATAAATGAAGTTATATTTTAGTGAAAGGCTATTTTCTATTCATAGAAAATTTTATATAACTAATGAAAATTAAGAGACTTTGTATGAAATCTCTAGTATGGTTTTATCAATTGGGATGCAACTACTATAAATGATGTGAATAGATTGCAAAGAAGAAGGTTTAATGATGATTAAAAAGGATTCAGTTAAGAATCCTTTTGTTTAACCAATTTTTTCCTTCTAATAGATAGGTTACTAACATTGATGATGCTGAGTCGCCAACAACATTTAAAACTGTTGCAGGTGCATCTATAATGGTTGCAATTATTGTTAACATTGGTAGAGCTGAGATAGGTGCTCCTAGTATAGATATAATAAACATTTCAGCAATTGTACCACCGCCTATTGGTAGGGCTGTTATTAGTAGAGTTGATAGAAGTGCAACGAGTAAAACTTTTGTAAATGTTATGTCTAAGTTGAATAAATATACGAGAAACATTATTTTAAAGGCATTTCCTATAATCGAACCATCCTTATGGAAGTTTGTTCCTAATGGTATAACAGCTGATGCAATATCACTAGGAACGCCAATATTTTGAGCTGCTTCTGTATTACTTGGTATTGATGCTGCTGATGAACAGGTTGATAGGGCTGTTATGGTAGGTGTGATATTATATTTAAAATATCTTTTTATTCCTTCTTTTCCTCCTGCTATATAGGCATAGAAACCATAAATTATAAAATAGATAAATATTGATACTATTAAATATATTATAAATGTTTTGATATATCCGGAAGTGATATTTCCCCCAAAGTTACCTACTAGTACAGCAAAATATGCTCCTATTCCAATTGGTGCATATAACATAATTATGTTAACTATTTTTTGAACAATATTGTTTAAACTTTCTAGTAATTCTAATGTTTTTGTTTCTTTTGTTTTGTTTAAAGCAATTCCAAATATGATTGATGCTAGTATAAGGGCAATCATATTATTGACACTTAATAATTCATTAAAGTTTGATACTGTTAATGTATTTGCAAACTTATCTAAAAAGTTTATTTTTTCTGGTGTTGTTGTTTCCGATATTATTTTTGTTCCTGTAATTAATGGAGTTATATTGGATGCAATAATTCCGAGTAGAGCACTTATTATAGATGTTGCTAAAAAGACAATAAATGTTGTTATCAATACTTTTCCTATTCTTTTAGGTTTATTCATTTTTCCTATGGAAATGGTTATGTTTAAGAATACGATTGGTATTACTATACAAGTTAACATATTTATGAATAGGTCGCCTAAGGCTTTAATTTTATTAGTTTTTTCTTTAAAGATTATGCCTATAATGGTGCCTATTATAATTGATATTATAAGAAAGATGGAGCTCTTATAATTTTTCCAAACTTTTTTCATAAATCTCCCTTCATTCAAGTATATTAAGAAAATATCAAAAATATGAAAAAATTATTTTTAAAAACTATTGATTTTTAATTAAAAATATATTATTATATATGCATAAATGTTGATTGGAAGAGTATAATTATTATTCATTATAGAAAGTTAATGGTTGATGGAAATTAATGTGAAAATAATTAGAAAGACACCAGGAGTGCTTAAAGAAATATAGTAGAATAAGCCGGTTAAAACCGTTATATTTAAAGAGTGACTTTTTATAGTAATAAAGGTGGTACCGCGGATTAACAGTGATTCGTCCTTTTTAAGGATGGCACTGTTTTTATAATATAGGAGGAAATATGAAAATTGATGTAAAAGATTTAAAAAATTATGCTGATAAAGAGATTGTTTTTGAAGGCTTTGTTGATGCTATAAGAGATATTAAATGGGTTCAATTTGTTGTACTTAGAGATAGTACAGGTAAAGTTCAAATGACAATTGAAAAGTCTTTAGAAGAAAATAAGGGAATGGTTGAACTTATTAGTTCGCTTCCTTTAGAGAGTACCGTTAGAGTAAATTGTAAAGTTGTTCTTAATCCTAATGTAAAATTAAATGGTATGGAATTAATTCCTAGTAAAATAGTAGTTACTAGTAGAAGTGAAAATGAATTGCCTTTTAATTATAAGGATTTAGATAATGTTAATTTGGATACAAGATTAGATTATCGTTTTATTGATTTAAGAAATGATAAGAATATGAAGATATTCCAAATTCAAAGTGTTATTGTAAAGTATATGAGAGAATATTTGTATAATAATAAGTTTACAGAAATACATACACCTAAATTAATAGGTGCTGCTAGTGAGTCTGGTTCTGATGTTTTTGAAGTAAAATATTTTGATAGAAAAGCTTATTTAGCGCAATCACCACAATTTTATAAGCAAATGGCAATGGCTAGTGGTTTTAGTAGAATATTTGAAGTAGCGCCTTGTTTTAGAGCGGAAAATTCTAACACTAGTAGACATGCTACTGAGTTTACAAGTTTTGATGTTGAGTTTAGTTATATTAATTCATTTGATGATGTTATGAATTTAGAAGCAGAAATGCTTGCATATGCTTTAGATAAAACTAATAGTGAATGTGGCGATATAATTAAAGAGGTATTTGGTCTTGAAATAAAGGTTCCAACTTTACCTTTCCCTAAAATGGCTTTAAGGGATGTTTATAAAGAACTTGAAAAAAGATATGGTTATGTTGTTCCTGAAGAAGAAAAGGTTGATTTAACAACGGAAGCTGAAAGATTGGTTTATAAACTTGCTCAAGATAAGTTTGATCATGAGTTTATGTTTATTACTGATTATCCGGCTGAAAAGAGAGCTTTCTATCACATGAGGAATGAAGAAGGTATTTTACAAGGTTATGATTTAATTTGGAGAGGTGTAGAGATAACTACAGGTGCTCAAAGAGAACATAGATATGAGGAACTTGTTAAAAATGCTCGTGAAAAAGGGCTTGGAGAAGATGTTAAGTTCTATTTGGAATTCTTTAAATATGGTTGTCCTCCACATGGTGGTTTCGCGATTGGTGTTGATAGATTAACAATGTTATTACTTGGTGTTTCTAATGTTAAGGAATCAATGTTCTTATTTAGAGGACCAAATAGATTAAATCCATAGAATATAGTTTGACTATATTCTTTTTTTTGAGTAAAAATGGGTTTTATCGACCAATTTTGGTATGTTTATAGTGAAAAGTGGTCGATAACTTTACAAAAATAAAAATAATTTGATTTATTAGCACTCTTTCTTGACAACTGCTAACAATAGTGGTATAACTATATATGAAAGAGAGTGATATTATGAAAAAGAAAGAATTTAAATCAGAGTCTAAAAGATTACTTGATTTAATGATTAATTCAATTTATACAAATCGAGAAATATTTTTAAGGGAGCTTATATCAAATGCTAGTGATGCTTTAGATAAGTTATATTATAAGTCATTAGTTGATTCAAATATTAAAGTTAATAAAGATGATTTAAAAATAACAATAAGTACTGATAATGATACTTTAATAATTGAAGATAATGGTATTGGTATGACTGAAGGTGAACTAGAATCTAATTTAGGGACAATTGCAAAAAGTGGTTCTTTAGTTTTTAAAGAAATGGCAGAAAAAAATAAAGATATTGATATCATTGGTAAGTTTGGTGTTGGTTTTTATTCTGCTTTTATGGTTAGTGATAAAGTAGAGGTATTAAGTAAATCTATAGATAGTGATAAAGCTTATTTATGGGAAAGTGAAGGCGCTGATGGGTATACTATTAGTGAGGCTTCAAAAGATAGTAATGGTACTATTATTAGATTACATTTGAAAAAGGATACAGAAGATGATAAGTACTCAGAGTATTTGAAAGAATATAAAATTAAAGAATTGGTTAAAAAATATTCTGATTATGTAAGATATCCTATTGTTATGGAATGTGTTCATTCTAAACCTAAAGCTGATAATGATAAGGAATATGAGGATGTAAAGGAATTAGAAACTTTAAATAGTATGATTCCTATATGGAAAAAAGATAAAAAAGATGTTAAAGATGAGGAATATGATAATTATTATATTGATAAATATTATGATTATGAAAAGCCTTTAAAAGTTATTTCTACATCTGTTGAGGGATTATGTTCTTATAGAGGATTATTATTTATTCCTTCACATGCTCCTTATGATTTTTATACTAAAGAGTATGAAAAAGGTTTAAGTTTATATTCTAATGGAATATTGATAATGGATAAGTGTAAGGAATTACTTCCTGATTATTTTAGTTTTGTTAAAGGTGTTGTTGATAGTGAGGATATTTCTTTAAATATTTCAAGAGAGATGTTACAAAGATCAAAGAACTTAAATATAATTGCCAAGAATATTGAAAATAAGATTAAAAAAGAACTTGAAAATATGATGGAAAATGATAGAGAAAATTATAAGAAGTTCTTTAAGGTTTTTGGTAATCAAATTAAGTTTGGTATTTATAATGAATATGGTATTAATAAGGATGATTTAAAAGATTTAGTAATGTTTTATTCGTCTAAAGCTAAAGATCTAATTTCTTTAAAAGAATATGTTAATAATATGGCAAATGGTCAAGATTCTATTTATTATGCTTGTGGTGAGAGTAATGAAAAGATTGATTTGATGCCACAAACTGAACAGGTTAAAGATAAGAATTATGAAATTTTATATTTAACTGATTATATTGATGAGTTTGTTTTGACTATTTTAGGTGAATATGATGGTCATAAGTTTATTAACATTGCAAATGAGAGCTTGAATCTTGAAAATAGTGAAGAGGTTAATAAGTTTAATGAAGAGAATAAAGATTTATTATCTTTAATGAAAGAATCTATTAATATTGCAGATGTTAAGTTTACTAATAAGCTTAAGAATCATTCAGTTTGTTTGACATCTAAGGGTGATGTTTCTGTAGAAATGGAAAAAGTTATTAATGCGATGCCTACTGATGAGAGAGTAAATGCAGAAAAGGTTCTTGAGATTAATATGAATCATCCAATTGCAAATAAATTAAAAGAATTATATGAGAATAATAAAGATGAAGTTAAATCATATGCTAAGGTTTTATATGCCGAGGCTAGACTTATAGAGGGTTTATCTATTGATAATCCAACTGAAATTAGTAATTTAATTAGTGATATTATTTCTAAATAAAATAAAAAATCCTGTTTCTTAACGGAATGGGATTTTTTATTGGCAAGACTTTTGATTTGTGGTATCATTGATATAGTAGATGAAAATAGATATCAACAGAATTGTTGATAAAACAATATGGAAATAGAAGGAATGTTGATAAAATATTTGACTTAATACATACTAGTATTACTAAAAAAAATAAATATTGTGTTGATAAAATATATAGAGTAGAATTCTATAGGATAATTATAGATAGTGGTCCATTTATAGATTTGTATGATACTATTACTGGAACACCTAGCATAGAATCAAGTGATAAGGTAATAATACCTGGTGATAAGGGATCGTTTGTTTTAACGGCAACAGGCGTAGGATCGTCATCTGATATAGAATATACAATAATGTTTAATGGAAGTAGCACGCCATCAAATACGAAGTTTTATTTAGATGAAGCAAAGACAAAGGTATTAGATGTAGAAACAAATAAGATGCTGGTTTATGGTCGTATGCTTTACTTCGTACTTTTGGAAGTTCAAGAGTTATAAGACATCAGGCATATAACGAAGAGGATAACATTGTTCGACAAGAACGGTTTTACGGAGGAAATTATGTTTGTAGAATAAGACGATGTCAAAACTAACAAAAAATATAGTTATTTGATTAACTATATTTTTTTAATGTTCTTAATTCACGAGCACTCATTCTTACAGCTGTACCATCATCTAATGTTACTTTTTGTAAATTTACATTTTGTTTATGTTTAGTAGCTCTACAAGAATGTGATCTATTATTACCAAATAGAGGTGCTTTTGCAGTTAATTTTTTTGCCATTTTTCCATCTCCTTCAAGTTTTTTGCGTTTGCTTTAATAACTTTAACATATATTCGATAATAAGTCAAATATTTTTGGGGTAAAATATTTAAAAATATTTAATTTTATAGTAAAATTGTATTGGAGGGATTATATGAAATATGGTTCACTTAATTTGAAAAGTGATTATTCTTTACTTAAAAGTCTAATTAAAATTAATGATTTAATAAAATATGCTAAAACAAATAATATAAATGTTTTAAGTTTATGTGATGATAATTTGTGTGGATCTTTAGAATTTTATAATGCCTGCAAATTAAATAATATAAAATGTATAATTGGATTAGAATATATATATGAAAATGAAAAAATATATTTGTTTTGTAAAAATTATAACGGATTTAGAAATCTATTATTAATATCTAGATATGGACTTAAAGATTATGATGATATTATATTAATAGGAAATAAAAAAATATTTAATTTTGAATTTTATAATATAAATGATTTATACTTTAAAGAAATAAAATCATTAGATAAAAATAATGAAAGTGCTTTAAAATATTTGGAAGCCATTAATTTGAATCAAAACATTCAAAATATTGAAAATATAAAAGATGTATCATTTGAAATAATAAAAGATGAAAATATAGAAAAAATAATTAATTCAATTGATTTAGAATTAATCCATAAAGAAGAAATATTAAAATATAGTGATTGTGATAGTTATAAATTATTAAAAGAAAAAATACTTGAAGGCACAAAAAAGAAATTTGGCGCATCAATACAAAAAAAATATTTAGATAGAATTAAATATGAATTAGATATAATAAATAAAATGGGCTTTTGCGATTATTTCTTAATTGTGTATGATTATGTAAAATATGCTAAAGATAACGGAATATTAGTCGGCCCCGGAAGAGGAAGCGCCGCTGGATCACTTATATCTTATGTATTAGATATAACAGAAGTTGATCCATTAAAATATGATTTATTATTTGAAAGATTTTTAAACATCGAAAGAGTTACAATGCCTGATATTGATATTGATTTTGAATTTGATCGAAGGGAAGAAGTAATAAATTATTGTAAAAATAAATACGGAAATGATAGAGTCGCAAATATAATTGCTTTTGGAACATTAAAATCAAGAGCTGTTATAAGAGATTTAGGAAGAGTTATGGACATTGATGTTAATAACTTAAGTAAAGCTATTAATCCTAATATTTCATTAAAAGATAATTATGAAAATGTAAAAAAATATTTAAGCACATATGAATTAAAAAAATTATATAAATTAGGATTATTATTAGAAGGACTTAAAAGAAATATTACAATGCATGCTGCAGGAGTTGTAATGAGTAATAATAATTTAGCATATTCTGTTCCAATGATATATAACGGATCAGATTATATATCAGGATATACACCTGAATATTTGGAACAAATCGGATTATTAAAAATGGACTTTTTAGGTTTAAAAAATTTAAGTATATTAAGAGATAGTATTGAAAAAGTGAAAAAAACTGATAATAGTTTTGATATTTATAATATACCATTAAATGATAAAATGACTTTAGATTTGTTTAAAAATGGAAATACACTTGGAATATTTCAATTTGAATCAAGTGGAATGATTAATTTCTTAAAAAGATTAGATGTTAATTCATTTGATGATATTATAGTCGCGAATGCTTTATTTAGACCAGGACCTGCTAATAATATAGATTTGTATATTAATTATAAAAAAGGTAAATTAAAACCAAATTATTATGATGATAGATTAAAAAGTATACTTGAACCAACTTATGGAGTTATGATATATCAAGAACAAATAATGTTAATTTCAAATGTTATGGCTGGATATAGTTTGGGTGAAGCTGATATATTAAGAAGAGCGATGAGTAAGAAAAAAGAAAATGTTATGGAAAAATCATATGATACATTTATTAATGGAGCTTTAAAAAATGGTTATAGTTTAGAAGTTGCTAAGAAAGTATTTGAAGATATTAAAAAGTTTGCACAATATGGATTTAATAAATCACACTCAGTTAGTTATGCTTTACTTGCTTATAGAATGGCTTATATAAAAGCACACTATAAAGAATGTTTTTATGTTAGTTTACTTACTTATTTTAATGGTGATGAAAAAATAAATGATTATATATATGAAGCTAGATTGTGTGGCGTTAATATAAATAGACCTGATATAAATATTAGTTCGGATGTTTATGAAATTGTAAATAATAAAGTATATTTACCATTAACAAGTATTAAGGGTGTTGGTAGTGGTTTTGTTAATAGTTTTTTAGAAGAAAGAAAAAAAGGTTTATTTTTAAATATATTTGATTTTGTTAAAAGAGTAAAGGTTAATAAAAATATACTTGAATCTTTAATATCTTGTGGAGTATTTGATTCTTTTGAATATAACAGGAGAACATTACTTTCTAATTTGGATTTGATTTGTAATTATGCTGAACTTGGTGATTTAGTGGATGATTCGGTTTTTGAATTATCTAATTATGAAGAGTTTAGCCGTAAAGAATTGATGATGCTTGAAAAAGATTATTTGGGTATTAGTTTTGGAAATGATTTAATAAATGAGTATTCTATAAAGTATGAAAAGTTTGTTAATTTGAGTGATATTGATAAATATTTTGATAAAGATGTAGATATTGTTGTAATGGTTAATAGAATTAAAAAAATAAAAACCAAAAATAATGATTATATGGCTTTTATGGATGGAACTGATAATATAAATAAAATAAGTATTGTTTTATTTAAAGAAACAGTTGAAATGATTAATAATATAGAAAATAATGATATTGTTCATATATTTGGTCATGTTGAAAAGAGATTTAAGGATTATCAAATAGTTGCTAAAAATATAGAAAAATTGGATTAAAAAAACTATTGTAGAGATTTTTTGATATGCTCTATAATAGTTTTTTGTTCTTCGTTATTTGCGCTTTTCCATAATAATTCAAAGAAAACACCTAAACCTGGTAATGTGATTTCATCACCTTGTTTAATTGATTCATTAATTGATTCTATAATTTCTTCATCTCTACTTCCTTTAAAGTTATTAATAATACTTTTTCTAATATCTATATTCATAAATCCTCCATAAATATTTTGGTATATTTTTTATAAAATATTCATTGATTTTATTGTAGTAATATGATAGAATATAATTGTGAATGGAGGATATGAAAATGGAATGGTGGATTATATTAATTATTGTAATTGTTGTAATTCTTTTATGGGTTATGTCTACTTATAATGGACTTGTTGCTTTAAGAAATAGAGTTAAAGATCAATGGGCTCAAATTGATGTTTTATTAAAGAGAAGAGCTGATTTAATTCCTAATTTAGTTGAAACTGTAAAAGGATATGCTAAACACGAAAGTGGAACTTTAGAAGCTGTTATTAATGCTCGTAATAAAGCAGTAAGCGCGACTAATGTTCATGATTCAGCAGAAGCTAATGGTGAATTAACACAAGCTTTAACACATTTGTTTGCTCTAAGTGAATCTTACCCTGAATTAAAGGCAAATACTAACTTTATGGATTTACAAAATAATCTAAAAGAAACTGAAGATAAGATTGCTAGTACTCGTCATTTCTATAATGATTCTGTACTTACTTATAAGAACAAAATTGAAATGTTCCCATCTAGTATAATTGCTTCAATATTCGGTTTTAAACCTGAAGAATTTTTTAAGGTATCTGAAGCTGATAAAGAGTTGCCAAAAGTTCAATTTTAACTTTTGGCTTTTTTAAGGAGATTTATGAAAAAGTTTATTTTATTTTTGTTTTTAATATTGCCTTTTTATGTAAATGCAACAGTTGAAAATTATTATATGGAAGCAACTGTTTTAAATAATGGTGATGTTAAGGTTAGAGAAATTTTTGGTTTGGATGGAACTTATAATGGTTTTGATAGAGAACTTTATTACGGTAATAATAAATATGCTGGTTCGGGTGTTGAGATTGTTAGTATAAAGGGTATATCTGCTTCAAGTATTAATTATAGTGTACTTGATAAGAATGGCGATACTTTTAAAGAAGTTGGAAGTGCTTCTAGTGGGGATTATGGTTATTATAGTGTTTCTAATATTTCTGGTGGTATTAGTGTTAGAATATATAATCCATCTAGTCGTGGTAAGTTATTTTATCTTGAATATATTGTTAAAAATATGGCAATTAAACATAACGATGTAGGTGAAGTTGGTTATAATATTTTTACGAGTCTAAGAGAACCTGTTGATAATTTAAATATTAAGTTTATTATTCCTGGTAATAAGAATGTAATTAGAGTATGGAATCATGGCCCTTTGAGTGGAGAAAATTCTATTGAAAGTAAAGAAGTTGTTTATGCTAAACTTGATTATTTACAGGCATATGAAAAATTAGATATGCGAGTTGTTTTTGATAGAAGTGTTTTAAGTGATTCTTTAAAGATTGATAATAATAGTGTTTTAGATAGTATTGTTAAAGAGGAAACAGAAAAG
This sequence comes from Firmicutes bacterium CAG:884, assembly GCA_000433875.1. GTDB lineage: Bacteria > Bacillota_I > Bacilli_A > RF39 > UBA660 > CAG-884. Next base: position 101,304 of record HF993347.1, on the reverse strand, counting down.
GCTGAGGAAGCCAATAGAGAAAGAGAAGAAGAAAGAAAAAGATTAGAAGAATTAAAAGCAGAAATTGAAAGAGCGATTGTTAATTTTGAAAATGATAGAACGCAAGCTAATAAAGATTATGCTATTAGTTTAGTTGATAAATTATATGGCTATCCTGAATATGATGAATATATGAATCGTATTAATAGTATTTTATCTTATGAAGAAGAAAATAAGTTAAAACGTGATAAAATCGTTGGTAAAACTATTAATATTTTATGCATTATATATTTGGGTTATGGTATATATATTTTGTATGAGTTCTATAAAAAATATGATAGAGAATATAAGCCTGAGTTTGATGGACCATATTATAGAGATTTTCCAAAGGAATATGGACCAGAAATTGTTGAGTATTTGATTAAGAAGCGTGTTACTACTGATTCGTTTTCGGCTTCATTGTTAAATCTTATTTATAAGAAAAATATTGGATATGAAGTTATTGATAAGAAGAATTATACATTAAAGATTTTATCAAAAGATAATTTAACTGATGGTGAATTAAAATTAATTAATTGTATTTTTGGTAATAAAGAAGTAATTACTTTAAAAGATCTTAAAAAGAATGCTAGGCGTGATTATGATTCGTTTAGAACAAAGTATGATTCTTGGCAAAAGAAGGTTACAAGTGAGGGTGAATCAAGGGGATTTTTTGAAAATAATAAAAGAACAGGGTTTGTTTTATATTCACTTGTCCCATTTATATTATTCTTTGTTTCTTATTATCTTCAATATGCAAATAATTTACTTATTTTTATGACTATCTTATTTGCGATTATTTCATTTATTTATTATTTGAATGCTTCTAAAAGAAGTAATGAAGGTAATGAAGATTATTATAGATGGATGGGCCTTAAAAACTATATGAAAGATTTTGGTAGGATGTATGAAAAAGAACTTCCAGAAATTGTTTTGTGGGAAAAATATTTAGTATATGCTACGGTATTTGGTATTGCTGATAAACTTGCTAAAACAATGGAGATAAAAGTTAAGGAACTTCAAGATGTTGATACTACTGATCTTGTTAGATTTAATATGATAAATAATATGGTAAATGTTTCAAATGTAGTTGGAAGTACAATTGGAGAAGTTAAGAGAGTGGCTGATAGAGCTTATGCTGCTGCTCATTCATCAGATTCATCTGGTGGTGGATTTGGTGGTGGTTTCTCATCTGGCGGAGGAGGTTCCTTCGGTGGAGGAGGCGGAGGAGGTCGTTTTTGACCTTTTTTTGTTGCTTTTTTATTATTTTGGGTTTATACTATTCTAGTAAGGTATGATACTATGTTTTGACTTCGGATAGTTGATTATTTTATAAGGAGGAGAGAAGTTATATGAAGAAAAATATTATTATTGTTATTTTATCTTTATGTATAGTTGCTGGTGTTTTTTATTTTGTTAAAAACAATGGTAATAAACCTAATGATAATGATGGCAATAAGGTAAATAAGATTTATTCTGACCAAGAATATGTTATTGATGGTCCAAAGTATTATCCTGATGTTGATAATAAGAGTGTTTATACATATTTATCAATGGTAAACTTGGATTCTGATTATTCTAAAGAAGTAAATGATTCTATTTCTAAAGATGTTTTATATAAAAACTATGAAGGAAATATGAATGTTACTTATGAATGGCATGAAAATGATGGTATCCTATCTATTGTAGTAAGAGTTAGGGGAGCTGCTCAAGAGGGTAGATTAGATGTATGGCATAATATAGATATTAATACTGGTAAAAAGGTTGAATTAACTGAAGTTTTAAAGAGAAAAAATATTTCTTTAGATGATTTTAATAAAAAGGTTAATGCTATATTAACTAATTATGCTAATAAATGTTATGAAAATAGTGGATTTACTGGTGGTTTTACTAAATTAGAAGATGGTACAATTGTTGATAATTCACTTACTAAGGATGAGTTTATTAAGAAGTCAATAAATGATTTACCTAGTACAAATGAAATTCCATTTTATTTAGATGAGAATGGTAATATTAATTTTGTTGTTAGTTTAATTTCTTGTGGTGGTCCTGTTGGAATGTGGACTTATCAATTTAATTTAAATGACGACTTAGAAGAAATCACAAAAACAAAAAATTATTTAAATGTTTATAGAGCAGGTGATGGTGTATTTTCTACCGATAGTACTTCTGGAAGTTTGATATTTGCTATTGAAACTGAAACTAATAGCGCTAAGCTTTTTGATGTTGATGTTAGAAATGGTATTAATGTTTTATACAATGATAATGGATTAAAGATTTATAATGTTGCTAAAAAAACTATTACAAAATTAAGTTTAAAAAATGAATATGATTTTTATAAATTATATAAAAATAGTAGTATAATTACATTGAAAGATGATAAGGCTGGTTATTATGATATAAGTAATAATAAGATGATGTTTGAAAATAAATATTCAAATATGTTTTTTGTTAATGATTCTTATGTTAGTGGTTTTTCATATGGTAAACAAAAGAATACTGCTGATTTAATAAATGTTAAAACTGGTGAGATAGAATTATCTGTTGATGAGGTTTATTTTATTAATGTTGAAGAAAGTAATGGTAAAAAATATTATATTGCTGAACAACCTGGTAATGAAATAGTTTCTATTTATTCTGGTTTGAAAAAGGTAGTATATACAGCTTCAAATAATAGTTATGCTAATATTTATAATGGCTATTTATATGTTGTTTCAAATAATCGTGTTACGAAATTTGACAATGATGGTAAAGAAATTAAGTCTTTAACTTATAGTAATTTAAAGAGAGTTGTTAATAATTATGCTATTTATTTAGATAATGGTTATTTAAAGGTTATAAATATTGATGATGAAAAAGAGTTGTTTAAGATTGAATGGAGCAACAATTATAAATTTGTTAGTTCATATTATAAAACTCAAGAAGAGATAGAAGAAGAACGTATTGTTAATGGTACAGCTGGTTTATATGTTGAGCTTCAATTTGTTAACCCTATAAAAGAAAGTGATAGATCACAAGTTGGTATTTCTTATATTTATAGTGTTAATGGTCATTTAGTTAAAGAAGCAAAATATAATTATAATAATACTGCTGATGTTACTGGTTTAGTTAAAGAATATATTGCAAATAATTATTTCTTCCACGGAAGCAAGGATGATAATGAAAAATCATTTGGTGCGATTAAGGTTTACTTACAAGAACGTAATGGTAATGATATAGTTCTTTATACTTATGTTTTAAAAGAAAACTTATCTGTTGAAAACAACAAAATTGTTGAGGGTGGTAGTATGACTTTCCCTGCTAAGTTTGTTGTAAGAAAAGTAAATAATTCATATGAGGTTGTTGAAATTAAATATCCTAGAAGTGGTGTTAATTATGGTAACGATATAAAGACTATATTCCCGGAATCAGTTAGAAATGAAATTAATAATTTCCAAACAAGTGGCGTTTTAAAAGAACTTGAAAATGATATTATGAATCAAGCTAATATTTATTATGGTCTTTCTCACGGAACTGGTAGTTTAAAGATATATTCTGATAAACCATATGTATATGATAGTGATAAATATTATCCTACTATTTATAATAATTCAGGTAAGAAGGTATATGTACCTTATATAAATGTAAACTCTGATTATGTTAAATCTTTGAATAATACTTTAGCAAGTAATAGTTTCCTTACAACAGGTAATGAGATTCTTACTGCTGATTATGAATGGTCTATACATGGAAATATTTTATCTGTTGTTGTAAGAAAAAGAACGAGTGCTACAGAGGGAAGACTAGATTTCTGGGCTAATATTGATGTTGAAACTGGTGAAAAAGTAGAACTTTCTGATATGCTTAAATTTAAAAGTATTTCTACAGATAGGTTTTATAGCAGAGTTGAAAGTTTAGCTTATAATTACTTAAAAGGATGTGGACAAACTGAAAATAAAAAGTATGAATATCCACTAAAAGATCATACTTCAGTTTTCTACACTCCTAGTGAATTCGTTGCTAAAGTAAAAAGTGATTTGCCTGCTATTAACCAAATTCCATATCATTTAGATGAATATGGTAATATTAAAATAGTTGTAAGTATGTTATCTTGTAGCGGTGCTACTGGAATGTGGACATATGAACTAGATTTAGAAGAAAAATAAAATTTCTTCTTTTTTCTTGTAAAAGTATAATAAAAATGATACAATTTATGTGGAGTTGATAAAATGTGCGAATTAATTGAAAAGAATTGTGAAATTGGTTATCTTATAACACTTATTATTAATATTATTAAAATCGCAACACCTATTTTACTTGTAATAATGGGAATGATAGATTTTGCGAAAGCTAGTACAAAGGCTAATGCGGAAGATATTGCAAAGGCTAGAAATATTTTTTTCAAAAGAGCTATTGCTGGTGGACTTGTGTTTTTTGTTATTGCTATCGTTCAATTTGCAGTTACTTTAGCAGCTAATGCTACAGGTAAAGGTAATGATCAAAGTATTTGGGGTTGTGTTGAGAAACTTATTAATCAAACATCTTGTGACTAAAATGGATTTTTCCATTTTTTTTCTTATATTGTTGAAATGTTAATTTATTAATGGTAAAATAATATATGTTATGGAGGAATGTAGAAAATGCGCTATATGGGTTTAGATTTAGGAACTAAAACACTTGGTATTGCTTTAAGTGATAGAGCTGGTATAATTGCTTCTAGTTATGGTACTATTAGATTTGAAAATGAAGATTATGATAGTTTGTTACCAAAAGTAAAAGAAATTGTTGATAATGAAAATGTTGATATTATAGTACTTGGACTTCCTCTTAATATGAATAATAGTATGGGCGAAAGAGCTAATAAGACTATTGTTTTTAAAGAAAAATTGAGTAATTATTTAAATAAGGAAGTATTTTTGCAAGATGAAAGGTTATCTTCTGTTGAAGCAAATAATTATTTGATTGAAGCTGATATGTCTCGAAAAAAAAGAAAAATGAAAGTTGATAGTATTGCAGCAACAATAATACTTGAAACGTTTATGGAAAGAAGGAAAAATAATGGATGAAGAAAAAATGATTTTTAAAGTAATGAACGAAGAAGGAAAAGAAGTAGAATGTGAAGTTTTATTTACATTCGAGAGTGAAGAAACTAAGAAAAACTATATTGTTTATACAGATAATACTACTGATGAAGGTGGTAATACTAGAGTATATGCTAGTATTTATAATCCAAAGGATGAAAAGAGTGTTTTATATCCTATTGAAAGTGAAAAGGAATGGAAAATTATTGAAACAATTTTAGAAGAATTACAAACTGAGGTTAGAAAAGGTACTGAGTAGTTTTATGAAGAAGTTGTTGAAAGTAATAATTGGGGTTTTAATTATACTTATTGTTTCTTTGTGCGTACTTATGTATATGACAGGACCAACTGATAGTAAAGATAATACTAATATTGTTTTGAATGTTGGAAAAAATGATACATATTCTACACTTGGAAGTGTTCTTTATGAAAAGGGTTTAGTTAGATCTGAACTAATTTACAAAGTTTATGTTAAATTATTTTTGAGGGAATCACATTTGGAAATTGGGGAATATAACCTTAATAAAACAATGGGATTAGATGAAATATTTGAAATACTTAGAAAAGGAAATAATTATAATCCAGATGTAATTAGAATTACATTTAAAGAAGGATTGAATGCTAGAAGTATTGCTAGATTAATTGCAAATAATACTAATAATAGTTATGAAGATATTATTAGATTATTAGAAGATAAAACATTTGCGCGTAAAATGATTGATGAATATTGGTTTTTAGATAATAGTATTTTAGATGCCAAAATATATTATCCTTTAGAAGGATATTTATTTCCTGATACATATGAGTTTTTAAATAGAGATGTTAAAACTGAAACTATAATTAGAACATTATTAAGTGAGTTTGGGGAAAAGATAAAACCTTATAAAGAAGAAATTGATAAAAGTAAGTTTACTTTAAATGAAATAGTTATACTTGCTTCAATTGCAGAATTAGAATCATTACCTGGTAGTGATCGCAGGGGTGTTGTTGGTGTATTTGTAAATAGAATCGAAAACAATATTTCACTTGGAAGTGATATGACAGCTTATTATGCTTATAAACTTGATGATATTAGAAAAGGCTTAACTTTACAAGAATTTCAAAGTTGTACAAGTCCTTATAATACAAGATGTAATAGTAAAATGGGGTTACCGGTTGGAGCGATTAGTAATCCAGGATTTGATAGTATAATAGGCGCGATTGAATATGAAAACAATGGATATTTATATTTTGTTGCGGATTGTAAGGGTAAGACTTATTTTGCAAAATCTTATAGTGAGTTTGAAAGTACAATAAGAAATTTAAGAAATCAAGGATTGTGGTGTGAGGTAAGTGCTTGAAGAAATAAAAAAGAAAGCTATTTTAGCAAATGTTCCTATTATGATGGATGATGGAATTGATTTTCTTACTCATTATATTAAGGAAAATAATGTTAAAAACATTTTGGAAATTGGTACTGCTGTTGGCTATTCTAGTATTAAAATGGCTTTAGTAGATAATAATATTAATGTTGTTACTATTGAAAGAGATGAAAATAGATATAAAGAAGCTGTTTCTAATATTTCAAAAATGGAATTAGATAAAAGAATTAAATGTATTTTTGGTGATGCTTTAGAAGTGGCAATTGATGGATTATATGATTTGATCTTTATTGATGCTGCTAAATGCCAAAATATAAAATTTTTTGAAAAATTTGAAAAATTGCTTAATGAAAATGGTACTATTGTAGTTGATAATATTTATTTTCATAATGTTATATTTGAAGATGATTCTAAGTTGTCAAGAAATGTAAGGGGTATAAAGAGAAAAATACTGTTATTTATTGATTATGTAAAAGCTTTAGATGATTATGAATATGAAATAAAACCTATTGGTGATGGTATTATGATTATTAAGCGTAGGTGATAGTGTGTTAAGAATTGATGATTTAAATATTAATTATAAAATTATAGGTGATGGTGATTTAGTTGTTTTACTTCACGGATGGGGTCAAAATATTGAAATGATGCAACCGCTTGTAGGTGGTCTTAAAAATAAAAAGGTTTTAATAATAGATTTGCCAGGTTTTGGTTTAAGTGATGAACCAAAAACTGTATGGTCAATTGAAGATTATGCTGATTTTGTTCATAAGATTGTTTTACATTTTGGGTATGAAAAATGTTCAATTATTGGGCATTCATTTGGTGGTAAAATAGGTCTTGTTTACGCTAGTAAATATGATACAGAAAAACTTATTTTATTTGGTAGTCCTTATAAAGGAGATATATTAAAAGATTCTTTAAAAATTAGGTTTTTAAAGAAGGTTAAGAAAGTTTCTTTTTTAAAGGGAATGGTTGAGTTTGCAAAGAAACATATGGGATCTGTTGATTATAGAAATGCTAGTGGAGTAATGAGAGATATACTTGTAAAACACGTAAATAATGATATAAGCGAAGATATTAAGAAAATAAAGTGTCCGACTCTTATTATTTGGGGTGAAAATGATACTACTGTTGATAAGAGTAATGCTTATGAGATTGAAAAGTTAATAAGTGATGCAGGTACGATTATATTACCTGGTACACATTATGCTTATTTGGAAAATATTAATCAAGTTAATAAAATTGTTAGAAACTTTATAGGAGGATGAGTTATGTTAAAGATTGGTGTTATGTTTGGTGGTACTTCTGTTGAACACGAAGTTAGTATTATATCGGCTGTTCAAGCTATGCACAATTTAGATACTGAAAAGTATGATGTTATTCCTATTTATATGGGAAAAGATAGAGTTTGGTATACTGGTAAACAATTAATGGATATTGAATTATATAAAGATATGGATTTACTTAAAAGGTATGCTAAGCAAGTTATTATGTATAAAAAAAATAATGAATTTGTTTTACAAAATACAAAGGGTTTAAGAAGAATTGTTGATACTGTAGATTTAGTATTACCAGTTGTTCATGGTAGTGGTGTAGAAGATGGAACTTTACAGGGATTTTTGGAAACTATTGGTGTTCCATATGTTGGTAGTAATGTTTTAGGTTCTGCATTAGGTCAAGATAAGGTTGTTATGAAAGAGGTTATGAAGATGCACGATCTTCCAGTTGTACCTTATACTTGTATTTATGATTATGAGATGAATGATTTTGATAATGTTTTAAAGAATGTTAAAAAAATTGGTTATCCTGTAATTATTAAACCTGCTAATTTAGGATCTAGTATTGGTATTACAATCGCACATACAGAAAATGAACTTGAAAGTGCTTTAAGAGATGCTTTTGTTTATGAGAAGAAAGTTGCTGTTGAAAAGAAATTAGAGAGTATTACTGAGGTTAATGCTAGTGTTCTTGGTGATTATGAATATTGTGAGGTTAGTCCTTTAGAAGAGGTTATGGGAGAAGATGAGATACTTAGTTATAGTGATAAGTATTTGGGTTCTTCTAAGACTAAAGGTTCTAAGGGAATGGCTTCTGCTAGTCGTAGGATTCCTGCTGATTTAGATGAAAAGGTAACTGAGAAAATTAAGGAATATGCTAAAGAAACGTTTAAGGCTCTTAATTTGTCTGGTGTTGCTCGAATTGATTTTATGATTGATAAGAAGAGTAAAAATATTTATGTTAATGAGCCTAATACTTGTCCTGGTTCTTTATCATTTTACCTTTGGGATGCTGCTGGTAAAAAGTATCCTGAATTATTAGATGATATGATTAATATTGCTATTAAGGATTACAAGAATAAGGAAAGCAAGGTACATTCATTTAGTTCTAACATACTTTCTGGTGCTGGTATAAAGGGATGTAAGGGATTGAAAAAATAAGACACTTTAAATAGTGTCTTTTATTGTATAAAACTAAAAAAATTGTCAATTTTGTATAGTCTATAATACAAAACTTACAATTTTGATAAAATGTTTTATAATTGAAATTGATGGTGATTATAAAAGAGAAATATTTATCTAAAATTAGACCTTTTTATGATATACGGGAATTAGACGATGTGGAAAATCTGTTATTTTAAAACAAATAATTTTAGAACTTAAAAAACTGAAATACTACAAAGACTTGGTGTTTCAATGAGTGGTTTAATAAATATGACTATAAAACAGGTAATTATGCAAGGCGGTATTCCTTTTGATGTAAAGGAACCAAAGATGATAACAAATATGAAAGATGCTTTAAAAGAACTAGATTATATAGAAAAACATATTGATGAGTATAAGAAAAATAATAATTGGGATGATTTAAAGAAGGAATTGTTAAATAGGGAAGACATATAGTGTTGTTTATTCAAACTGATTTAGGAAAAATTTAAAAAAACTTTTAAAGCAGGGTAAAGATAGATTCAAGTTAATAAATGTTGTTGATAAATTAGCAAATGGAGAACTACTGGATCCTAAATATAATGATCATCCACTATACGATAATAAAAAGTTAAAAAATTGTCTTGATTTACATATTGAACCAGATTGGGTTCTTATTTATAAGTATTCTGGTGATGAAATTATATTATTAGTTATAACTGGTAGTCATAGTGAGATTTTTGGATAGTAATTTAAATAAAATACTATCTTTTTTGTTTGTTTTGCTTTATAATTATTATAGGTGATATTAGATGTATACAAAGTTTATAAAAACCTTTAATTCTTTCTTTGGAAAGAAAGGTAATTATATTTTTTCAGGAATATTAATTATATTTAGTTTGATTTTAATTTCTTCTTCAATGTATGCTTTTTATAATTTAATGGTAAGAAATAGTAAATATGTTGTTAAGTATGTATCTTTTAAAGATAATAATGGGTATTATATTGATAGTTCCGGAGAAACAGAAGTTACTTTTTTATCATATGCGGATGGAAAAGCTTTGAATCCTAATGATTATAATGGGAAAATTCTTAAAATGTATTGTGCGAAAAATGAAAGAAGAAATTGTTTCTATATTAAAGGAGAATATAATTTTGAATATGTTTTATTTGGAATAGTATTTGGGTGTTTATTATTATCACTTGGTATAGTATTTAGAAAACTTTATAAAATTAGAAATATTAATTATGGTACTATTAGAGTATTTAGACCATTTTTGATTTTACTTTTCTTATTTGGGGCTTATTTATTTACATATCAAATGTATAATTTAGTTAATTATATGAGATTTGATAAAAACTCTAATGTAGTTAATGGTAATGTTATAGGTATATACGATAATAATTATTTGGTTCATTATGTTGTTGATGATAATCATTATAGTAATTTAGTTAAAATACCTGATAAAATGAAACATAATACTATTGATATTAAGTATAGTAAAAAGAATCCAAGCTTTTCATTAAATAGAAATGAATGTAACTATTTTCTTTTAGTACTTGGAATTATTGTTTCATATTTAAGTATATATATTATGTTAAATGAAAAGGTAATTGATAAACAAATTAAAGTAAGTGAAAAAAGAAGTAAAAAGGAAGGTTATAGGAGGATTAAATGAAGTTTTTAAAAGAATTAGGTAAGTTTTTTGCAGTTATATTAAGTATTTTTGCATGTATTGTTTCACTTTTAATGATATTTTATATTAGTGTTAGTAGATTTATAAATACTAATAATTTAAAAAAAGTTTTAAATACTTCTAATGTTCTTAAGATGGAAGTAGATGGTGTTAGTCTTGAATATGAAATAATTGGTATTTTTGAAGAGTTTGATATATCAAGAGAAGATGCTAAAGCTGTTATATCTAGTCAAGAATTTACTAATTTAATGGATGATTATTTTGCGAAAGCTATTGATTATTATATATTAGATAAGGATTTTCCGACATTTGATAATAATACGCTTAATAATTTATTAGATTTAGCAATGTCTAAAAATACAAAACTTAATACTTTACAAAAAGAAGAAATTAAAAAAGAATTAATGAAAGAGATGGAAGAAATAGAGGAATCATTACCTGATAAAGAGGAAATTATGAGTGATAGTTTTTTAAAAGAAATAACGGGTATTTATTCTAGTATATCGGTATTTTATTTTATAGGTGCGATTATTATACTTATGTTTATAATATTTGTATTTACATATAGTTTATATAAACCATTTAAATATATTGGTATATCATTAATAGTTTCTGGTACTTTATTTATGATCCCATATATGGTGTTTGGCTATTTAACTAAGTTAATTAATGTAGATATGTTTGTTATATCTGTCATTAAAAATTTAGCTTATCAATTCTTTATTACTTCTTTAATGGTACTTAGTGTTGGTATAGTATTTGTTGTTTTCTATACATTAATTAATAGTTATTTAAATAAAAATGTGAATAAAGAGGTGGAATAATGGACTCATTAAGATTATTATTTACTTCTTTTTTGTCTATTTTTGTTGGAATTATGACGTTTATATTTCCTTATGAGGCAACAACATTGTTATTTATTGGTGTTTTATGTGTAATTCTTTTAAAGATTGTTTCAAATATGTTTTTTTGGCTTAATTTGAAAAATAGTAAAAAGTTCTTTTCTAATTTATTTTTAGGTATATTTATTATATTAATCAGTTATTTTGTTTATAAATTGAAATCAAGTTTTATATTATTTTTTCAAATAGCGTTTATTTTCTTTTTTAGTTTAGATACGATAAATAGATTTATTTGTTTTATATTAGTTAGAAAAGATAGTGTTTTAAAGAGTATATATTATATTGTTAGTTCACTTATTTCTTTACTTATTTGCATATTTGTTATTTCAAGAAATACTTTTGTTTCATATTTACTTGGTATATATGCTTTAGAGTTTGGTTTTTCTTATTTTAGAGATTTTATTATGAGTGTTTCATCTTATAGATTAAAAGGAATAAGACCTAGTGTTCCGGTTTTGATTGCTTTATTTATTCCTTATTTTGCTTATAAAAGAGTTAAAATACTTAAGGAAATGGGTAAAGATGTAAAGGGTACTTTTGAAGCAAGGAAGCCTGATATTTATATTTCGATACACGTTGGGCCTAAAATATATAGTAGGCCTGGTCATATTGATATTTGTTTTGAGGATGAGGTTTTAGCATTTGGTCAATATGATAAAGATAGTTTATCTTTCTTTAAAATATTTGGTGATGGAGTTATGTATAGTTTAACTAATAGGTTAAAGTATTATGATTTTGTTAGAGATGTTGATAAAAAAGTTATTTTTGAATATGGTTTTTATTTAACTGATAAAGAAAAGAGTATTATAAGATCTCGTATTAAGAATTTGAAAAAGGATACAGTTCCTTGGTCTAGTCCGTATGATTATACTTATGCTCATAAATTGGAAAGTAGAGTGAATGCTAAATTATATAAGTTTAGTCGTGGTAATTTAAAAAAGTATTATTCAACTAGAAATAATTGCGTTTTTCTTGTTGATATTTTGATAAAAGATATACTTATTGATAGGATTGATTCTGGTAGTTTTATAATTCCTGGTAACTATATGTATTATTTTGATACGTGGCGCAAGGTAAAGAATAGTAGGATTGTTAGTTTTAAAATTTATAGTTGATTGTTTAATATTTTTATGGTAAAATCTATATAGAATAGGAATGATTTTATGAATAAAAAAGGTTTGATTATTTTTATAGTTTTACTTGTCCTATATTGTGTAATAGGTTCTGTTGCGTATTATCGTAAAGTTGTTAATGGCACAATAACTGGTAATTCTGGTAAGGCTGTTTTTAATGTTAGTGGTTTTACTGAGGTTAATCAGTCAAAAATAATTACTTTAAAGGATGGTGCGATTGTACCTGGTGATAAGGGTTCTTTTGATTTAGTTATGGATGCTACCGGATCATCTGTTGATATGTATGCTAGTCTTAGAATTGAAAGAACTAGTTTACCGGAAAACTTAAAGTTTTATACTTCTAGTGATTATAAGAGTGAATTACATACTTATTATTCTTATTTGAAGAAGGGATCAGAGACTTTAACTATTTATTGGTATTGGAATCCTTATATTGATGATGCTAAGGATAGTGAGTTTATTAATTCTAATAATACTGAAAATTTGAGTGCTAGTGTTATGATAAATGCTGTTCAAGTTAGTGTTAATTCTGTTATGAAGAATGGTTATAGTGCTAAAACAGAATTTTGGAGTGATACTTATAGGCCTTATATAGAGAGTATTAGTTTTGAGAAGAATACTGGTAATGTTCCTAGTACTTGTGATATATCAAATTTGTGTTTTGATGTTAGTGATAATGCTAGTCTAAAGAAAGTTTATGCTTATTTAAAGAGTAGTGGTAATAGTGATGCTTCTGGTAATGCTTTATATAATTTATATATAGCTAGTGATGCTCCTATATTTGCACCTATTAATTGTAGTAATATGTTTGGTGATTTTGCTAGTTTAAAGACTATTGATTTTAATGGTAATTTTAATACATCTAATGTTACTAATATGAGTTATATGTTTACTAAGAATAGTTCTTTAGTATCTTTAGATTTAAATAGTTTTAATACTGTTAATGTATCTACTATGGGTGGAATGTTTGAAAATTGTTCGCTACTTCAAAATTTATATATTAATAACTTTAATACGACTAATTTAGTAAATATATGGTTTATGTTTACAAGGTGTTCTGCTTTAACAACTCTTGATTTGAGTAGTTTTGATACATCAAAAGCTACAAGTACAAGTAATATGTTTAATGGTTGTGCTTCGTTGGTTACTCTTGATTTAAGTAATTTTAATACATCAAATATGACTAGTATGACTGCTATGTTTAAATTGTGTTCATCGTTGACAAGTTTAAATTTAAGTGGATTTAATACATCAAAAGTTACTAATATGAATAGTATGTTTTCTACTTGTAGAAATTTAGTAAATCTTGATATTTCTAGTTTTAATACAGCAAATGTAGGAGATATGGGGTATATGTTTACAAATTGTTCAAATCTTACAACTTTGGATTTAAGTATGTTTAATACATCAAAAGTAACAGATATGATTGGAATGTTTCGAAGTTCCATAAAACTTCAAACTAAAATAAATATAATGAATGCAAATGTAACAGGCTATACAGATATGTTTAGTGAAGCTGCAACTGAAGCGAACGCTAAAATAACAGTTAATTATATTGCTAATGCAAGTACTTTAGTTGATAATATGATTGCAACCAAATCATCAAATAGTAATATAGTAAAAGGTAATCAAATATAGGATTAATTCCTATATTTTTCATTTACTTTACAATTATAATATTGTATAATTTATATAGAGTAGGAGTAAGTTATGAATAAGAAAAAGTATTTTTTTATAATTGCTTTTTTTATTGTTATTGGTATTATATTGCTTTTCTCATTAAAAAAAGATGAAATTGTTAATAATAAGAAAACCATATATTATGTTACATTAAAAGGAAAAGGATTTGATATAAATCAAACATTAAGTTGCTTTACATATTCTAATAAATGTAAAGTAAAATTACCTTTAATTAATAGAACTAATTATGAACTTGTTGGATGGAGTAAGAATGATTTACTTAATCCAGAATATTTAGTTAATGAAAGTATAGAAATTGATAATAATATAGAACTATATGCAATTACAAGAAAAAAACTAACGCTTTTAGCTGGTGAAGAAGAAATATCTTGTTATATATACAATGATGAATCATCTTGTAAAGTAAAATTACCTTATTATGATAATGTTATAGGGTATAGTCTAAATAATAATGGAAATATAAATTATAATAAAGGAAGCATAATTAAATTAGCGGAAGATATAACAATATATCCTGTTTATGAAAATAAAGTTGAACATACTATAACTATAAATGGAAATGGTGCGAGTGTTCAAAGTAATAAATTAACTTGTAAAGGCGATAATTGTAGTGTTAAATTGCCAATAATAACAAGAAACGGTTATGAAATAATAGGGTATAGTTTAAAAGCAACCGATAAAACACCGCTATATAAAAGTGGACAAACTATAAATGTTAATAATAATATGATACTTTATGCAATTACTAAAAAAGAAATTGTTGTTAATCTCGAAAGTGTTGGAAGTAAAACTTGTAATATATATAATAATCAAAGTATATGTTCAGTTTATATTCCGAATGTAGAAGGAATAAATGGATGGAGTATTGTCAAAAATTCTGATTATATTTTTTATTACGGAGGAAAATCTTATAGTTTTTCTAAAAAAATAGATTTGTATCCTGTAAGACTAAAAAAAATAAGTGCTAACTTTATTGTAAATGGTAATATTTATACTACCAAAGCTTGTACTTTAAATAATGGCGGATGTTATATAGAGGCGCCAATTATTAATGTAAAAGGAACAACTATATATGAATATAGTACTTCTATTAATGGTGGAACTAAATGTTTAGCTGGGGATAAATGTTATATAGAAAAAGATACTAATTTTTATGTACATAAAGGTTCATATTATAGAGAACTTGATGTTTATGATAGTATTACTATAGGTAAAACTACTATAGAAGTACAAAAAGGATGTTCTTATTCTAATAACATTAGAGACGCGAGAGAAGCTTATAATTATTTTCCTAAATTATTTACAAATGTAAAAATAACTTTTTTAACAAATAAAGATTATGTAAAATTTCACGGAAATGATACAGTTGGAAAGAATATTATACTTGAAACAAATGATTATGTAATAACATTTATTGATATCAACTGCGAAACTTACACGAATTACGATTATCCTAGTGAAGTTATTGTTCACGAACTTGTCCATACTTACGATAAAAAGACATATTTTAATCAAAATAAAATTGCGCTTTCAAGTACAAGTATTGTTAGTAATTTATATAATAAATATGTAAGTATGAGTAATAGACCAATGAGGGATTATTCATATTCTAATAAACAAGAGTTTATGGCTGATATGGGAGAATATTACTTTTTGAAATATCATAAAAATCAAAATATAGATATACCAAATGATATAAAAGAATTTGTTGAAAAATATTTGAAAGGGTAAGTATGAATTATAAAGATTATATAAAAAAAAATAATAAGAAAAATTTTAATATTTTAAATATAATTGTAATTATAATAATAATTGTAATTATAATAATAATTGGTTTTATATTGGTTCCTTTGATATTTAAGAAAGATGGTATAAAACTAAATGAAAAAATAACTTATAAAGTTAAAATAAATAGTAATGGAAGTAATACATCCACTAAAACTTTAAGTTGTTTTACTCATACTGATAAATGTAAAGTTAATTTGCCCGTAATAAAAAGAGATGGTTATGAAATATTAGGTTTTTCTAATAAAGATAATAGTTATGATATCATATATAATTCTGGTGAACAAATTGAAATTGATTCTGATATGGAATTGTATGTTATTACCAAAAAAGAAGTAATATTATCCCTTGTTAATATGAATGATAATAGTATTTCTTCATTAAAGTGTAATTTATATAATAATGATATAAATTGTCAGATAAAATTACCGAATGAAAGTAGTAATTTAATATTTCAAGGTTGGAGTGATGAAATAGGAAGTAAGAAAGTGGATTACTTACCTAATCAAACAATATATTTAGATAATGATAAAAGAATATATTCAGTATTTTCTAAAGAAGTAACCGTAACATTAATTAATAATGATGAGAGTTCAAAATTGACTTGTTTAATTGAAGGAAATGAGACTAGTTGTAATATTAAATTACCTAATATTTCTAAAGAAGGATGGGATGCAATTGGATGGAGTTTAAATAAAAAATCTAAAAATATTGATTATAGCAATTTAGATACAATAAATGTAACTGATAATATAAGTTTGTATGCTGTTTTAAAGAAAAGTTTTAATATTGTCTTTGTTTCTAATGGTGCTAGTATTGAAAATAATATACTCAAATGTGAATTATATAATAATGATGATACTTGTGAAGTTATATTTCCTAATATTGTAAGAAGTGGTTATGAAATACTTGGTTGGAGTGAAAATAAAAGCGCCAATATTGGAACTTATAATGTTCAAAGTAAAATAAAATTAAATAAACAAAAAACATATTATGCTATAAGTAGAAAGAAAATTAATGTTTCATTTTTAAGCAGTAATTATGCAAGTGTAAATAATAATGTTTCTTCTTGTTATATGTATAATCTATCTAAAGAGTGTCAAATAAATGCACCAAATGTTTCTGTTTTAAGTGGTGAGTTTGCAGGATGGTCAAAAATAAAAAATTCTAAAAGCATTGATTATAAAGGAAATAGTATCAATGTAAGTAATGATATAACACTTTATCCAGTGACAAAAAAAATAATTACAATTAGTTTTGATAAAAATGGTGGAACTTATATTGATTATGAAAGTAAATTGTGTGAATTATATAATGGCGATACAAACTGTAATATTGTTATTCCTAATGTGGATAAACCAGGGATGATTTCGTTTGGCTTTGATGAAAATAAAAATATTAATAGTAATCCAAAATATTTATCAAATGAAGCTTATTCATTTACTAAAAGTACTATTTTATATGCTAATTTTAGTTCAGCAACATCGGGCTATAGAAATATAGAAGTTTATGATCAAAAAAAATATAATAAACTTACTTTAGAAGTTGATAAAAGTTGTTCTTATGATGAAATTGAAAGAAAAGTAAACAAACTATATAGTGATTGGCCTTCTTTGTTTAATTACAATGTAAAAGTAACATATTTGAATGAAAGTAATTTTGTTAGAATTCATAATATGACTGATGCTGTTGGAATTACATTTGGAAGAGAAAATAAAAATAAATATTTGCCCAAAATATTTGTTGACTTAGTATGTAGTTCAAATGGAGATGTTTTTATTCACGAAATGACACATTATCATGATTTTATGTATGAACTTAAATATAAAACATATTTATCAAGTAGTTATGAAGTAAGTAGTTTATATAATAAATATGTAAGTATGAGTAATAGACCAATGAGAGATTATTCTTATTCTAATAAACAAGAGTTTATGGCTGAAATGGCTATGTGGTATTATAATAAACATTATTTAGGTGGCAATATATATTTACCAGATGATATCGAAAATTATGTTGTACAAAATTTAAGAAAAAATGTAGAATGATTATATTAAATATGCTATAATTGATATAGATAAAAGATAAGGGTGATAAGAATGTATAATTTAGGAGAACACTTTAAGGTAAAAAATGAAAATGTAAGTAGTAATCTTATATTTAAAGGTGATAAATATAGAATTAGTATTCTTTCAAATAGTTTAGTTAGAATTGAATATAATGAGTTTGGAGCTTTTCTAGATAGTCCAACACAATTGGTTAGAAATAGAAAGTTTGATTTAATTAAATTAGATGTCAAAGAAGATGATAAGTATTTAGAAATAAAAACTACTGATTTTACATTATATTATACAAAGAATATGCCTTATAAAAATAATATTAAAATTGTTGTAAATGGAAAAGAGTGGCGGTTTGATCATCCAGAAGCTAGAAGATATGAAGTTCCCGGAAGTAATATTAATTCTAAATATATGAAAGGATTATATTCATTAGATGGGTTTGTAAGTATTGATGATTATACTTATGAATTGCTTGAAAATGGCGAGTATCGTAAAAGAGAGGGAGAGTATATTGATAAATATATATTCCTTTATGGAAATGATTTTAATAAATGTTTAAAAGATTATTTTAATTTAACAGGTTATCCAACAATGATGCCAAGATATGCTTTTGGAATATGGTGGAGTAAAGATAAGGAATATAGTACTTTAGAATTAAAAGAATTGGTTACATTATTTAAAGAAAATAATATTCCTTTATCAGCGATTATATTAGATCATTATTGGCATGTTAATGTATATAATAAAAACTTTATTGAATCAGGTTTTACTTTTAATGGTAAACTAATAGATGATCCAATCAACTTAACAAATTATTTACATTCATCTGGTATTAGAATTGGTCTTACTTTAGATCCAAGTTTAGGATTTTATCCTTTTGAAGCAAGTTATAATAGTTTAGTTAATTATTTAAATAAAGATGAAAAAGGAATAATTCCTTTTAATGCAATTAATCCTAAAGATATAGATGTATATTTGAAAATTTTAATTCATCCACTTGATAATATCGGAATTGATTTTTACTATAATGATACTAAAGAAATAAATAATAATTACTGGTTAATTAGAAATGCTAATTATATTGATATGGAAAGAAATTATCAAAAGAGACCTATTGTAATTGGTAAGAAAACAGGTTTAGTAGATCATAGATATGGTATTGTTTATACAGGTAAAACAAATGTTGATTTTAAAACATTAAATGATGTAGCGCGCTACAACGTGTTGATGTCAAATATGGGCCTTAATTTCTATACATATGATGTTGGTGGATTTGAAGGAGGATTTGAATCATCGGATTTATATACAAGAAGTGTTCAGTTGGGTACGTTTTCACCGATTTTTAAATTTGGTTCAGGAAATAGTAAATACTATAAAAGAGAACCTTGGAGATGGGACACTGAAACTTATGAAATTACAAAATACTATTTGAATTTAAGACAAAAAATGATTTTGTATTTATATAATGAAGCTTATGATTATTCAACAAAGGGTAAACTTTTGATTGAACCAATTTATTATAGTAATCCAGCATTTTATGATGATGATATTTATAAAAATGAATATTTTTTAGGAGAATCATTATTAATCGCACCTATACTTAATAAAATGGATGAAGTTATGAAAAGAACGGTTCATAAGTTTTATATTCCTGATGGTATTTGGTATGATTTTTCAACTGGAAAAAAATATCCGGGGAATCATAAATATATTTCCTTTTATAAATTAAAAGATTATCCAGTATTTGTTAAAGCTGGCGCAATTATTCCTTTTGGTTATAATGAAAATATAAATGATACAAATAGCCCTAGTACTTTGGAAATTCAGATATTTCCAGGTAAATCAAATACTTATGAATTATATGAAGATGATGGTGTTAGTTCTCTTTATAAACAAGGCTATTTTATAAAAACAGAAATAGAATATAATTATTTTCCAAACAATTATACGGTTATAATTAGACCGATTGCTGGTAAGAGTAATATTATTCCTGATCGTAGAGATTATCGTATTGTTTTTAGAAATGTTAGAAATGCTGATGAAGTAATAGTTTATGAACAAGATATGAAGATTCTAGCAAAAACGTATTCAGTTGGACCTAATTTTATAGTAGAAGTATCTAATATAAGAACAGTTTCGCAACTTACGATAAATTGTAAGGGTAAAGATATTGAAATTGATGCTGTTAAAATAATTGATGAAGATATTGAAGCTATTTTGAATGATTTAAATATTGATACATCTTTAAAAGATGAAATTGATAAAATTATATTTGGTGATGATAGTATTAATAAGAAGAGAATTAGGCTTAGAAAATTGAGAGCTAAAGGTCTTGATTATAAGAATCTTAGATTATTCTTAAGGTTACTAGAACACATTAAACAATTATGAGTTATAATTATTATAACTCTTTATTTTAGTTATAAAATATTGTATAATTAATTAGAAAGGTATGATGTAAATGGAAAAAAAATGGTATGCTTTTGATAAGAGTTTTGTGTTAAATGATTTAAATTCTAGATATTATGGACTTAGTTCAAACGAAGCTAAGGAAAGAATTAAAAAATATGGAAAAAATGAATTACCGAAGAAAAAAAGAGATAGTTTTTTTAAGCTATTAATTAAGGGATTACTTGATCCAATTGTTATAATTTTGGTAATTACAATTGTTTTTTCTTTTATAATTAATGAAAGATTTGATGCATATGCGATTATGTTTATTATGGTTGTTGATTTGATAATTGGCGCTACTCAAGAATGGAGTGCTTCTAAAACAGCAGATAGTTTATCTAAACTTATAAGAGTTAATAACAAAGTAATAAGAGATGGTAAGTTAATCGAGATTTTATCACTTGATCTGACAGTCGGTGATGTTATTTTGCTTGAATCTGGTGATAAGATTTCTTGTGATGCTAGAATACTTGAAAGCACAAATTTACAGGTTGATGAATCTACTTTAACAGGTGAAAGTGCGAATGTTGCTAAGATGGATTGTATTTTGGATGATACTTTGACTTTGGGTGATATTAAAAATATGGTATTTGCAGGTACGACTGTTTTAACTGGGAGAGCAAGGTGTGTTGTAACTAGTATTGGTTCATCTACGGAAGTTGGTAAGATAGCGCATAAGGTGACGAATACGAAAGAAGAAAAGTCACCATTAACAATTAGAATGGAAAAATTTTCAAAACAAATATGTTTAATGATTATATTTGTTGGTTTAATTATTACGATTGTTTTATTTAGTAAGGGTCTGCCTTTTAAAGATATATTTTTGGCGGTTATTGCTTTATCTGTTTCAGCTATGCCAGAAGGGCTTCCTCTTGCTTTAACACTTGCTTTAACTATTTCTAGTAAAAGAATGTTTAAGAAGAATGTTGTTGTTAAAAAGTTAACTTCAGCTGAAAGTCTTGGCAGTTGTACTTTGATTGCTAGTGATAAAACTGGTACTTTAACAGTAAACGAACAGACTGCTAAAAAAATAATTTTACCTAATGGTGATGGTTTTGATATAACAGGTGTTGGTTATAATGTTGATGGAATGATAAGTGCGACTTCTAGTGATATAGAAAGAGCTAAAAATATTG
Organism: Firmicutes bacterium CAG:884; assembly: GCA_000433875.1. Taxonomy (GTDB): domain Bacteria; phylum Bacillota_I; class Bacilli_A; order RF39; family UBA660; genus CAG-884. Next base: position 79,580 of record HF993347.1, on the reverse strand, counting down.
CTTTTTTGGGTTCTATAAATAATGAAGGAAAGTTTGAAAATGAAAATGATATGTATGGTGATTCGATCGATATTGCTTTTCTTGTTTTAGGGAAAAAGGCAGGAATTGATAATATGGGGGTTGAGATACTTGGGAAAATACCATATGAATCAGAAAAGAGATATTCGGCAGTTTTTTATAAAGTTGATGATGATATGTATTGTACTGTTAAGGGTTCTTTGGAAAAGGTTTTGTCTTTTTGTAAGGATATGAGAGTTGAAGATAAGGTAAAGAGAATTGATGAAGATATTTTAAGGAGTCAAAATGATTTACTTGCGGGATCTGGTTATCGTACGATTGCACTTGCTAGTTGTAAAATGAAAGATTTTGATAAGAAAGATGAATATAATGATAAAGATATACCTTCTTTATGTTTTGAGGGAATGGTAGGTTTTATTGATCCAATAAGGGAAGAAGTTAAGGATGCGATTATTTCTTGTCAAAAGGCTTCAGTTAAAGTAGTTATGATTACGGGTGATCAGGCTTTGACGGCTTATAATATTGCTAAAGAATTGAATTTGATTTCTTCATTTGATGAGGTTACAACAGGAATTGAACTTGATAGTTATTTTGAAAAAGGATTAGATGTTTTTGATAAATTTGTTCAAAGTAAGAAAGTTTTTACCCGAATAGCGCCTATTCAAAAATTAGAAATTGTAGAATCTTATAAAAGAAGTGGTGAATTTGTTGCTGTTACTGGTGATGGTGTTAATGATACACCGGCTTTAAAGGCTGCTAATATTGGAGTTGCTATGGGAAGTGGCACGAGTGCTGCTAGAGAAACGGCTTCAATGATTGTAATTGATGATAATTTTAAATCAATTGTTAGCGGTATTAAAGAAGGAAGGGGAACTTATAGTAATATAAGAAAGGTTAGTTATTTGCTTCTTTCTTGCGGTCTTGCGGAAGTATTATTTTTCCTTTTATCAGTTATGTTTAATTTTCCAATGCCTTTAGTCGCGATTCAGTTATTATGGCTTAATATAACTACTGATGGACTTCAAGATCTTGCTTTATCATTTGAAAAAACAGATGATGATGTTATGCTTGAAAAGCCTAAAAATACAAACGAATCCATATTTAATAGAGATTTATTTCTTGAAGTTTTAATATCTGGTTTGAGTATGGGGTTAATTGTATTTCTTGTATGGGTTGTTTTACTTAAGAAGCTTTCATTTGATGTTTATACAGCTCGTGGTTATATTATGATGTTAATGGTATTTATGCAAAATATGCATACTTTAAATTGTCGTAGTGAATCTAAACATATATATAAAGTTGGTTTTAAAAAGAATCCTTTTGTTATATTTAGTATTATTCTTGCTACTAGTTTACAAATTATCGTTGCCGAAGTTCCTATTTTGAGTAAATTTTTAGATACAACTTCTGTTCCGTTTGGGGATATGATTATCTTGTTTTTAATTTCACTTAGTATTATAATTATTGTTGAACTTTATAAGTCTATAAAGAAAAGGAAAGGAAAAAGAGTATGAGTTTACTTGTTAAAAATGTTAATAAATCATTTGGAACAAAAAAGGTTGTTGATAATTTGTCATTTGAACTTAATAAACCTGGTGTTTTTGGTTTACTTGGTACAAATGGTGCTGGTAAGACAACTAGCATAAGAATGATTTTAGGAATTATTAAAAAAGATTCTGGTGAGATTAGTTTTAATGGTAAGAGTGTTACAAGAAAAAATGTTAATTTTGGTTATTTGCCAGAAGAAAGAGGATTATATCCGAAGAGTAAAATCTATGATCAATTAATGTACTTCGCTAATTTAAAGGGAATGAGTAAAGTTGATGGTGATAAGGCTATTAGATATTGGCTTGATAAATTAAAGGTAAGTGAATATATAAATTATACAGCTGAAAAGTTATCGAAGGGTAATCAACAAAAGATTCAGTTTATTACGGCTGTTTTACATAATCCTGATTTAATTGTTTTAGATGAACCTTTTAGTGGATTAGATCCTGTTAATACTGAGATTTTGAGTAATGTTATGAAAGAATTAATCAGCGAGGGAAAATACATAATTATGTCTTCTCATCAGATGAATTCAGTTGAAGAGTTTTGTACGGATTTGATTATTTTAAATAGGGGTAAGACTGTTTTAAAGGGTAATTTAAAAGATATTAAAAGTTCTTATAATTCTTCTAAGGTTTTGGTTGAAACTGATGATAACATTGATTCGATTATAAAAAAATTAAAACTTAATATTTTATCAAGTAATGAGGGAGTATATATTATTGAAAATAGTAATAAGGATTTATTAAAAGAGTTATGCGATAATAATATAAATGTTTCTAAGTATGAGATTGTTAAGCCTTCTCTTCATGAGATATTTATTGAGAAAGTAGGTGAATAGGGTGAAGGATTTATTTACTGTTGCTAGTTTTACTTTAAAGGAAATGGTTAAGAAAAAGTCTTTTATTATTTCTAATATTATATTTTTGATTATTATTTTAATTGGTACTAATGTTCCTAGAATTATGGAAAAGTTTAATGGTTCTAATGATGGAAGAAAAGTATTGATTGTTGATTCTAAAAATGTTTTTAAGGGTTCTTTAGATTATTTAGTTAGTGAGAATAGTAGTTATGATATAACTATTTCTAATGAAAATCATGATAAAGAAAGGATTAAAGATTTTTTAGAAAATGGTGATTATGAAGAGGTAATTGTTTTAGATGTTAATGAACAAAATTTGATTTTTAATGATTATCAAGAAGAGGCTACTTTAATGAGTGTTCCGCCTGATGATTTGATGAAAATGATTACTGATTTATATTATGGTATTAGGTTAGCTAATTTGAATTTAAGTACTGAAGAACTTAATAGTTTACATTTTAATACAGAACTTAATATGGTTTATATTAAAGAAAATACAAGTGGTAATAGTATATTTGCAATGATGATGTTTTCAATAGTTTTATTCTATGCGGTATTCTTTTGTGCGAGTCAAGTTTCTGCTTCTGTTACAACGGAAAAGACTTCTAAGATTATTGAGTCACTTACTACTTCTACGAGTCCAAAATATATAGTTTTGGGTAAAACTTTAGGTGTTGGTATTGTTGGCTTGTTACAACTGCTTTATTTATTGATTGCGTTAGTTGTTTGTGGCAAGGCTTTCTTGCCTAAACGTTTATTAGAGGGCTTTATTAATTTTAGTTCGATTACACCTTTGGTATGGGTAACGGTTATTATTTATTTTATACTTGGTTATGCTTTATATGCTTTGATTTTCGCTTTGACTGGTTCGCTTGTTCAGAAGCCAGAAGATATTCAAAATGCTAATTCACCTGTTTCAATGATTTCGGTATTTTCATTTTATTTGGCATATTTTTCTATGATGAATCCTGTTAGTTCATTTAGTACGGTTTCAGCTTTATTTCCGTTTTCATCACCATTTAGTATGCCTTCAAGGGTTTTACTTAATGTTGTTAGTGTGCCGGAGTTTATTTTATCGGTTGTTATTTTGATTCTAACTTGTATACTTGTTGGTTATGCATCTATTAGGGTTTATTCAAATGCTATTCTTAATTATGGTAATAAGTTTAGTTTGAAAGATATTAAAAAATATCTAAAACAAAAATAGGAATTAAATCCTATTTTTTTTAATAAAATCCTTGATTTTCTCCGAGAAATACCGTTTTGTGGTATTTATGGGTGGAAATATGATATAAAAATGAGATTTTGTCTCATTTTTATTATAACTTTTTATATTTTGAATTATCATATCCTAGTATACATATAAAAATTGTTGGAAAGAATAGTAGGCCAAGTGCGAATAGTTTGTTTTTATTAAAACTTTTTGAAATATTTGCGTATGCTACTAGTAACATTAATAACAAAATTATTGCAACTATGTATGATATGAAATTTTCTACTTGAATAAATAGTAATAAAATAGCCCATCATCCGGGTAAGTTACCAAATTTAAATATTACTCCTAAATTAAGTATTGGTATTAGACTCCACCATCCTGGATAATCTGCTTTTTTGAATATTTTAAATGTTCCGATTAAGGTGATTATTCCTAAAATAGCTGAAATTATTATATATGGTGTTGATAGTTTTAGTAATAATGATAGTATATTTGAGTTTTCCATTTTATTTTCCTTTCTTCATATAATATAATCTCTTTAGTTTTACTTGTCAAAATTACTCTTTATAAATTTTACTAAATCACTTGCCGAGTTCTTATTAATAATTTTGCTTTGACTTTTTATCATTTCTTTTTGCAATTTGTTATCATTTAATAATTTTATAATATTTTGAATTATTTCATTTTCATTATTGCATTTTATACTCATTTTATGATTATAAAAGAAGTTTGTATTAATTGTTTCAATTCCTGGTATCGCGAATGCGTGAATTAATGGTTTATTAATAGAAGCAATTTCAGTAGATGATAATCCTCCTGGTTTTGATACAACTATATCTGATGAATAAATTAAATCATTCATGTTATGAACATAGCCTAATGTTATTAATTTTTTATTTTTTATTTTTTTAAGTTTATTATATAGTTCTTTGTTTGAACCTGTTACAATTATTATTTTGGTATTATCAATTTCTAATAAGTTATTAACAATTTTGTTTATATTACCAAATCCCATACTTCCTAACATTATAAGGATGGTTTTTTCTTTATCTATATTTAGATTATATCTGATGTTTTTGGCATTTTTAATAAAGTTACTTGATACAGGTATTCCGGTTTTAAGAAGTTTTTTTTCATCTATTCCTTTATTTATGAAATCTTTTTCTATTCCATTTTGAATTACATAATAATTAGGATTTGCTTCTTCCATAAATGGACAAGCCGTATAATCGGTTGCAACTAAAAGAAATGGTACTTTTTTAATTGCTGTTAGTGTAAGGGCAGGGAAGATGTGAGTTGTAATTACTAAATCAATTTTATTTTGAATTATGTAGTTGTATAATTTTTTCTTGTGCAATTTATTTACTGAATATACGGGACTTTTTAGTTTGGTTTTACTATATAATTCACCTAATTTATAAACGACTTTAAATATTTTTCCGTTACCATTTAGAGTTGATAGATATAATTTTTCTGATAATTTTTTGGCTTTTTTATTTACAATATCATAGAAATCTTTGAATTCAGCTTCTATGTTATTATTTTTTAATTCTTCTAATATGTATTTAGCGCATGCATTATGACCGCCACCGGTTGAACAAGATATTATTAATATTTTCATAGTGTTCTCCTTTATTTAATATTATTATACTTTAATTATACTTATTTTTCAATTAGAATAATATAATTTATTATGAATAGTGTAGATAAAAAAATAAGAAGGCTTTATTTTGAAGATTTTTTAATTATTGTTTTTATTTGTCTTAGTATTCTTAATCTTGTTGGTGATTATTATGAAAGAGAATATTTAAAATATAGAAATGTAAATTATAAGAGAGGCGCGAATAATATTTTTGATTTTACTTTAAGTATTACTACTTTAATATATTTGTATTTTGTTGTACGAAATTATAATTCTTATAAAAGTGTTTCGAATGATTATAAAGTATTATATAGTGTAAAGTTATTTGGGAGCATTTTAATAATAGTGGGTGCGGTTTGTTTATTATATTTTCAAAAGAATCAAAAAAATTTTGTAGGTATACCGGCTATTTAGAAAAATATCTTTATTTTTCTTTTTTTTTGTTGTATAATAATTTTAGAAAATAGGTGATTATTTGTGATTGTTAGAAAACCATATGCATTTTTTATTAAACATTTTAGATTATTTCATATTATTTTTGTTTTACTTGCTTTTAGACTTATTGTTGCAAATATAAGTTTATTTGAGTTTTTTGATAATTATGTTAGTTCTACACCAATGTTAGTTAGTTCATATATAGCTGATTCGGTTAAAGTAAATGTTATATGGGGCATTCTTTTGATTATTGGACTTGCTATTCTTATGGGTGTATTAATATATAAGAAAAAAGATATAAAATTATATGTTATAGAAATTATATCTTATGTATTTGTTACAGTTTTATTTGTTATTTCTAATAATATTGTTAATAATTTAACTAATTATTTGGTTGATATAAGAGTTGTAAAGGCAGTTCACGATATACTTTTTGCTAGTATATTTTTAGAGGCTATAATGATAGCTTTATTGTTTACAAGGGCAACGGGTTTTGATATTAAAAGGTTTGATTTTGCTAGTGATTATGCTAAGATAAATGCAACAAGTGAAGATAGAGAAGAAGTTGAACTTAATTTAGATTTTGATTTTAATGTTTTTAAAACAAAATTTAATAAGTTTATTAGAAATTTAAAATATTTTTATTTAGAAAATAAACTAGTTTGTCTTGGTATTGTTTGTTTAGCTTTAATAATTACTATTGGTTCAACTTATGCTTATTATAAGAATAGTCCTTATGTTAATATTAGTAGTAATGTTATAAGTGCGAATAAATATGTTGTTACACTTGATAAGGTTTTTGTTGATAATAAAGATATGAAGAGAAATATGATTGATGGATCTAATTTTATTATTATGAAAGCTAATGTAAGATTAAGAGGTAGTTCAAGGAATACTTTTAATACTTCTAATATGATGCTTTTGATTAATCAGAGTTCTTATACACCTTTAAAAAAATATAATCAGTATTTTGAGGATTTTGGCAAACCATATAATGATGATGTTATAGAGGAAAGCGGAGATTATTATTTTGTTTATTCAGTTCCTTCAAGTGTTGATCTTACTGATATAAAGTTTGTATATGTTGATGTTAATAAGTATTATCAAAAAAATATTGATTTAATTGATTTAAGGAATAGTAATAGTTATGGTAATTATAGTGTTGGTGATCTTTTAACTATAAAGAGTTCGTTTATGGATGATACTGATTTTAAGATAGATGAGGTTAGTTTTAAGGAAAAGTTCCTAGTGCCTTATATTTATAAGTCAGCAAATAAGTTTTATACAAGTAGTTATTATGTTAGTCCTTCTATAAATGGAAATAATGATAAAAGTGTTATGAGAGTTATGAGTAATGCTTGTGATTTTATTGGTAGTTATGGTAAAATATATTATGATAATAAGAAATCAAGCGTTAGTTTAAAGAAAATTGAAACTCTAAAGAAGAGTGATTATTGTTATTTTGAGACTGATTATAATGTTCTTCGTGCTTCAAATATATATTTGGAATTAGATGTTAGAGGAAATTTATATAAATATTATTTAAAGTAAAAAAAGTGTTTTATTCTTTTAAATAGTATGCTATAATTAATAGGAGAGAGTGGAATGAAAAGGATTTTTTTGATAATTGCTTTTGTGTTATTTATACCTTCTATTTATGCTTGTAGTTATTCTACTAAGTCAAATCAAAGAATTCTTGCTAGCAATGTTAATTTTAATGTTGATTATAGAATTGTTAATGATGAGGCTATATTTAAGGTTACAATTACGGGTATAAATAAAGATTTGTATGTTTCTTTTGGTAATAATAAATATTATGGTAAAGATAGTGATACAGTTGTTATAGATAATTTAAAGGCGGGTTCTAAAAATAAATTTGATGTTTATAGTGATACTTATGATTTTTGCCTTTTTGGTTCACTTAATAGTAGGACTATAAATATGCCAATTTATAATAAGTATTATAAGGACAAGCTTTGTTTGAATCATCAAAATAGTGATTTATGTTATAGATGGAATAATGTTAATATGACTTATGATGAGTTTAAAAAAGCTGTTAGTAAACTTAATACTGATGAGGTTATTATACCGGATGAACCAGTTAAGAGAAATGGTATATCTAATTATTTACTCATTATTGTTTTTGGTTTTATTCTTACAACTAGTGGTACAATAATTCTTGTTAGAAGGAGAAATGTTGGTTTTTAAGGAGTGATATGATGAAGAAGAAAATAATTTGTTTATTACTTATTGTTCTTAGTTCTTTTGGTTTTACAAAAGTGGTTGAGGCTAAAAAGGTTTATTTATATTTTTTAGTTAACTGTGAGGAGTCTAGAAGAAGATATCGAGAATGGACCGGAAATGAATTGACAAGTTCTGGTCTTAAAGAAATAGAAGAGGACAAAATTACTGATGAGATAAAAGGCGAACTTGCTGATAATAGTTCAAGTAATACGTGTGGGCCAAATATTTCTGGTAAACTTGCTTGTTCATTTGGCTGTGTTGAAGAAGCAATTAATAATGTTACTAATGGAACTGTTTATAGGGCAGAAACTATGGAAGAACTAATGAAAACATTAGATGATGCAGGTGTTGGAAATGCTGTTGGTTCAAACCAGTATTGTAGAGAAATATGTGCTGATAATAAAAAGTTTAATGCTCCAGAAGATAATAGTGTAATTGCTAAACAAGGAACGAGATTTAATTGGCTTAATTCTGGTGGACATATTTTGACTTTAAAAAACGAAAGAAATTGTAAGGTTATTTTTGATTCTAAAACTTGGGAAAGTGATTATAATGCTGCTGTTAGTGAGGTTAGTAATATAAATGCTAAACTTAAAAGAGACGAGGATTATGAATGGTGCCCAAATGGTTATTCTTATGCTGGCGAGAGGAAATGTATAAGTAATGTTACAGGAAAATCTTATACATTAAGTTGTGATTCGAATTATTATTATGATAGCGATCATAATGGAGGAATCGTATGTAAAATGACAACTGAATACAAAAATAAACTTAAAAGCCAAAGAAATGAAGCAATCAAGAAGACAAATGATTTAATTAGTAATGCAAATGGTTGCTATAATCGCGTGAGTCCTGATTATAAACCTTGTGATGATGTTGAAGTATCATATGGTGATGAAGTATATGGACCTATTCTTGATGCTGATAAAGATGCTAAAAGATTAGTTAGAACAGGTGGTAGTGGTTTAACTAGAAATTCTATGGACACTAAAACTATTTATATTACTAAAATAAATAGTTGCGGGGATAGTAGTTGTTCTATAAGTAGTGTGCAAATTAATTTGTTAAAAGCAAAAACTCTTACATATAAAGGTAATTATGCGTGGGATTTACAAGATGACTTATTTATGTGTGTAGGAATTGATGGTTATTCATATTTAAGATGTGAAATTGCAGAAAATAAGCTTTCGGGAAGTAATAGTTATTTTGGAAAATATAAAAACTTTATTAAATTAGACAGTTCTAATTTTCCTGTTAACTTTAATTCAGCACCTACAGTGCATGATATAAAAATAGATTATAAATGTGAAAATGCAACGAATAATACTTGCCATTATGCAGTTACAGAATGTATTGGACCAAAATGTCCAGAACCTGCGCCTTGTGATCCAACAAAAGAAAATTGTGATGGCAGCAAAACAAATGGTAAGATTGATGTTATATATAGAGTTATTAATTTAAATAATCCATTTCCTAATCGTGAACCTGGTTCAAACTGGAATAAAGAAAATTATGTAAATGATTATATAACAAAAAATAGAAATGTTAATACTGAAGAGGTTTATACAAAAGAACCGATGTATGAGATAACACTTGATCCATCTTTAATAAGAGAAATAAGAAATGATAACAAGAGTGTTAATTATGGAGATTTAAATCTTTATTGTAAAGATGGCGATGAATGTAGAAGTGAATACATTAAAATGTTAAGTGATAATGGAAAATTATCTGGTTGTGGAACTGATAGTAACTTTAATTCTTGTAAGGCTGGTGATAAGTAATGAAGGAAACAATGTGGGCTTGGTTTGTTGTAGTAGTTGGTATTGTTTGCCTTGGTGCTGTATTCTTCTTTCAAAGAATTGTTAATACATCAGAACATAACTATTATATGTTAAAAGAAGTCACAGAAGCTTCTATGTGGGATGCTATTGATTTAGGTCATTATAGAACTAGTGATGGAGAAATTAAAATAATAAGAGAAAAATTTGTTGAAAGTTTTATCAGAAGATTTGCTGAAAGCGCAAATCTATCTAGAAATTATTTAATACAGATTTATGATGTCAATGAAATTCCACCAAAGGTTAGCATTAAAGTTTCAAGTAAAGAAACAGGAGTTGTTAATAGTGAGGAATATAACTTTGACATAATAAATAAATTAGATGCGATTTTTGAAACGCCATATTAAAGGAGGAAATTATGAATATTTTGGTTTCAATTAAAAGATTTTTTACTAATAAAAATGTAATAACTGTTATTGGTATAATCTTAATAATCGTATTGCTTTATTGGGGATATAATAAAGCAATTCAAACACAGGTTACACCTGTAAAAGGTATCCCGGTTGCTAAAGAAAAGATTTTACCTGGAACTCTAATTACTGATGATATGATAGAAACTATTTCTGTTGCACCAATCGTTTTAGATAAAGGTAATGTATATACAAGAAGGAGTGATATTGTTGGAAGTAATAAGAAAATGTACTCTAACTATGATACTGCTATTCCAAAAGGAAGTATGTTCTATAAGAGTTCAATTATTACTGAAGATCAATTACCTAACTCAACTTTATTGGATTTAAAAGCTACAGAGGTTTTATATAATTTACCAGTTACTGTTCGTTCAACATTTGGTAATATTATAATGCCTGGTAATTATATTGATATTTACTTAAAAGCTGTAGAAGATGATACAAATGAAATTATCTATGGTAAATTTATTGAAAATATCAAAGTTTTAGCTGTTAAAGATTCTAGTGGTAATGATGTATTTTCTAATAGTGAAGAAAAGAGAACTCCATCAATGATGTTATTTGGATTAGAACCTGAATTAAACGTTTTATTAAATAAAGCTAGTTATTTAACTAGAAATAATGTTGAAATTATTCCTGTTCCACACGGAGTAAATTCAGAAATTGTTGGAGATAAGAAGGTTTCATCTGAATATTTAAGAGAATTCATTAATTCTAGATCTGTTGATATTAATGAGAATCAAAGTAATGTAGAAGGATAGGTGATATTATGGATGCAGCATTTTCCCAAATTGATTTTGGACCGCTAACTCCTTATTTAGAAAATGATGATATTACCGATGTTTCCTATAGTAATAATGGACAAATCCATTTAAAAACTTTGTCTAGAGGTATTTTTAGAGAAGAAAATGAAGAAATAAATAATGCATTTATGGAAAAACTTGCATTTCAATGTGCCAATATGATGGGAAAGTCATTTAATATGGCTCATCCCTTCTTGGATGTTGAAAGTGCTGAACTTCGTCTTAATTTTGTTCACGATTCAATTGCTAAAAATGGTATTGCTTGTGTTATTCGTAAAACACCAGCTAAAATAAGACTTGAAAAACAAAAATTATTAGATGAAGATTATGTTACAGTTGATATACATGACTTTTTGATTACTTGTGTACAAGGTCATTGTAATATTATAATAAGTGGTGAAACTGGTTCGGGTAAAACAGAGTTTTTAAAGTATTTAGCTGCTCATACTAATGAAGATGAAAAGTTAATTACAATAGAAGATACTCTTGAGTTGCACCTTGATAGAATATTTCCACATAGAGATATTGTTGCAATGAAAACAAATAATATAGCTTCTTATTCGGATGTTTTGGTTACTTGTATGAGACAAAACCCAAGATGGATTTTACTTTCCGAAGTAAGAAGTGCTGAAGCTGTTATGGCTGTTAGAAACTCTATATCTTCTGGACACTACATTTTGTCTACAATTCACTCTGATAAAGCTTCTAGTATTCCTAGTCGTATGTATAGTTTGCTAGAAACTAATCAAGATATTGAACAATTTTTGAAATCAATTCATAGATATGTTCAACTTGGTGTTCATATTAGGGGTAGACAAGATAAAGCTACAAAGAAATTTAAGAGAGAAATTGCAGAAGTTACTGAATTCTTTGTTGACGAGAATAATGAGGCTGGTTATAATACTATTTATAAGAAAACCCAAGAGGGTGTTATTACGAAGAATAAACCATCTAAATATTTGATTGATTATTTGGATGGACAAGGTATTGTTTTACCTGATATTATTGTTGACAATGTTGAAGAACTTACGGTATAGGAGGTGCTGAATGACTTTATTTATATTTATTCTTATTGCAATTATAATGCTATTTATTGTTGTATATAGAAAAAGAAATGGTGAGAATGTATATAAATACATTATTAATTCTGCTGGTGATATTTATAATAGATATGCTCCATATTCTTATAAAACTGTTAAAGAAAAAGTTAAAGAAATGGGCCAAGATTATACTATTAGACAATATGTTACTGAGGTTTTAGGATTTTCAGCATTTACCGGTATTATTACGTATTTGTATTTTTACAATTTGATTATTTCAGCAATTTATATAGTTGTTGTTATAATGTTTATTCCTTATTTAAATTATCTAAGATGTAAGAGATTGTATAGTGAGTTTATTTTTGAACAAATTCAAGTTTATACAACTAATACCATTATGGAATTTGCAACTACACAAGCATTTGTTAAGTCTTTAGAGGGTGTTTATGAATCTAATATTCTAGAAGATCCGGTAAAGACTGATGTTAAGATTATGATTGATATGGCTTATGATAATGGTACTATTGATGAATCTATAAAGTTTTTTAATAACAAATATGATTATAATATAGTTAAAAATATGCATCAATTATTTTATCAAATAACTAATGAAGGCGCTCGTGATGCTGGTGAGACTTTAGATAATATGTCAAATGATATTGATATGTTAGTTGAAAGTGTTTATCGTGATCGTATTGATAGATCTGCTTTCCATAAGAAGTTTTTACAATTTGGTATTGTATTATATTTGATGATTATGTTAGTTCAATTTTTACTTGGACATGATTCATATATTCAATTATTAAATGATCCATTAGTTATGATTCTGTTACATTTAGTTGTTTTAATTAATTCATTCTTCTTGTTAAGAGGAGAAAAATACTATAATGAAGATGTGGGGGCTGAATAATGAGTACTAGTTTAATGTTTATTATTATTGCAGCAATAGTTGTATTTATATTTTGGTATAATCAAGTATTTGATGCAAATAAGTTCTTTAAAGATGCTAGAGGATTATTTATGTTCCTTATGGAAGATGATTATAAATTCTATGCCACTATGAAGTATGGGGAAAAAGTAAATATTTATGATATGTTTGAAAAAAGAGTTAGAGATGCTATTATTGCTATGGCAGTATTCACTTTAGTTTTTTGGTCAAAAATGTCTTATATATATGTTTTGGTTATAGTAATTATTGGTTATGTTGTGTTTAAATCACAATATACTAGTTTAAAAAGTTATTATAAAAAGAACTTGAATAAAATTAATTTATTATTACCATATTACTTAAAGAGTTTGGAAATATTAATTCAACATTATACTGTTCCTGTTGCGATGGCTAAATCAATTGATTCTGCACCAGAAATATTTAAACCTGGCTTAAGAAGATTGGTTGCACGTATAGAAGATGGTGATTCTACTGTTGAACCTTATATGGATTTTGCTAAAGAATATCCTGTTAGGGATTCTATGAGAATGATGAGACTTTTATATAGACTTAGTTTAGGAGCTCAGGAAAATAAGCAAGAACAATTACTTGCTTTTGGTAGAACTGTTTCATCTTTACAAAATAAATCTCGTGAGTATAAGTATAAAGAGCGCTTAGATAATATGGAAAAACGTACTATGATAATGCTTGCTGCAACTGGTGGCGGTATTATGGGTATTATGTTATTTGCAATGATGATGCTTATGAATTTTTAATTGAAAAAATAAATAAAATGTGCTAATATTAATATAGAGGGTGGTGAGATAATGAAAGAAGCTGCTGGAGAGGCTAATTTAACTGTTGTTGCAATTATTTTGATAGCTGTTGTTGTTGCTGTTGCAACTCCACTTATAAACAGTTTGATGAAGAATGCTAAAACAAAAGCCTGCCGTACGGATGCTGGTTATTATCAAGAAAATGGTCAATGGGTTGGTGGAAATCAACAAGAATTTGATGATTGTATGGCTGGTAAGTAATATTTATTAGTGTATTAATAGTCCATATTTTATAAATGTGGACTACCATATGTTAATAAATAAGAAGGGAATGATTTTATGAAGGAGACTATTGCTAGTACATATCTCTATACAATAATTATAATATTTTTACTTATTGTATTTGGTTTTGCTGGTGGTTTAATTACATATCAAAAGGCTTATAAGGTTAATTCTAAGATTGCAAATGCGATTGAAAAGGCTGAAGGATATAATGATATTTCTATAACTGAAATTAATAGAGTACTTGGTACTATGGGATATAGAGGAAATGATAATAAGGTTTGTCCTGAGAGAAATGATGGAACTTTAATTACTGATAGCTCGAATATTCCTAGTTATAAGTATTGTGTTTATCAAACAAAGGTTGCAAGTAAGAGTGATCCTTATGATCAATATTTTATTGTTTCCTATATATTTATTGATTTACCTATAGTTGATGAGTTTAAAATATCAGTTAAATCAAAAACTACTGAAATATATCATTTCGGATTATAGGAGGAATTATGAGAGAGTCAATAAATACTGCTATTATAGTTGGCATTATTATTACTATTGTTGGATTAATTGAGCTTGTTTTATTTGCTTCTTTTGCTTATTCGAGAGCTTTTAAAGTAAAGGGTAGAATAGTTGATATGATTGAAGAAAAAGTTGATTTTTCATCTGGTATTACTGATAGCTTTATAAGTGAAGTTGATAGTGAGATAGGTAAAATTGGTTATAAAATTAATCAAATGGGTGTTAATAATTGTCCTAATTTAAATGAAGATGAGTATAGTGAAAAATATAAGTTTGTAAATAGTAGTTCGAATTATAATTACTGTATTTATCAAACTAAAGAAAAGAGTGATAAAGGGGAAGGTTATTATTATACTGTTATTTCATATATGTATTTTGATACACCTTTAATTTCGTTTAAGATTCCTATTAAGGGTCAAACAAAAACAATGTATAATTATGAAGGGAGATAAATATGAATGTAATTGTTTCTAATAAATATCAATCAATGCTAGCTAATTTAAATATTGATGTTATAAAAAGGTTGGATGGAGAGTTTGATGCTGATGAACTTGGTGGTATGTTTAAGAACTTTTTCTTTCAAAGAATGATTCTTGATATTACTGCTTTAAAAAATTATAAAGATATTAAAACTTTACAAAAGTTATCAATATTACTTGATATGGACAAAGTTATTTTACTTTTGGATGATTCAGAAGAAACTACTTCGAGTGAGTTTTTAAGTCAACTTGTTTCTATTGGTATATATAATTTCACTAAAAATGTTGATGGTATTATGTATTTGTATAATCATCCTAATACTTATAGAGATGTAGCGCATATACATCAGCTAGGTGTTCAAAAGGCTGATAATACAGTTGTTGTTCAAAATGTTATTAATACTGAGGAAGCTAAGAAGGCTTATGTGCTTGGTGTTAAGAATGTTAATAAACAGGCTGGTGCGACTAGTTTAGTTTATATGATGAAAAAACAACTTGCTAAAAATTATAAGGTAGTAGCAATTGAGGTTGATAAGACTGATTTTATTTATTTCCAAGATAAGGATTTGATTAGTGTTAGAAATCCTGAGGTTGGAAATACGATTGCTAAATATCACGATAAAGAAATTATTTTACTTGATGTAAATGGTAGCCAGGGAGCGCTTGATTTGTGTGATGATGTTATTTATTTGATTGAGCCTTCTGTTATTAAATTAAATAGGTTAATGATGATGGATAATATGGCTATTAGAAGACTTAAGGATAAGAAAATTGTTCTTAATCAGAGTTTGATCAATTCTAAGGATATCTTGGATTTTGAATATGAGGCAAGAGTTAAGATTTTCTATAATTTGCCTCCGCTTGATGAAAGGGATGTTCATAATGTTCCTTTGAATGCATTCTTGGTTCGTTTAGGATTTGAAAGACAACAAGATGCTGAGAGTGAAAATAGAAAGAAAATCTTAGGATTGTTTTAAGGAAGGAGGTTTAGAGCATGTGGTTTTTAGATACAACTACAGATTGTGCTGGTTTTAGTGTACCTGATTCGCTAATTAATATTGTTGCTACAATTGTAACAATTATAAAAATTGGTGTACCTATTATATTGATTGTACTTGGTATGATTGATATGGGAAAAGCAGTTGCAAGTCAAAAAGAAGATGAAATCAAAAAGGGTCAAAAGACCTTAATAAGCAGATGCATTGCCGCTGGAATTGTGTTCTTTGTTGTTGCAATTGTCCAATTGTTGTTCAGTGTTATAAATGGTGGAACAGATGATAATGATATCTGGAATTGCATTGATAGCTTTGTTAATGGCGTTGGTAAAGGATGAAAATATTTTCATCCTTTTTTATTGTACTTATTGCAGTTTTATTTTTATAATGATATAATTGTTATAGAAAATTGAGGTATTTGTATGAAATTAATTTATTTTTTATTATTTATTAGTTTATTTGGAGTTGGAAGTGTTAGTGCTACTGATATGACAACAGGAATATGTAATAATGAGTATTTACAACCTTTTATTAATATTGTTAGTACAATTGTTAATTTAATTAAAATTGGAGTTCCTATTATACTAATTGTACTTGGTATGATTGATATGGGAAAAGCTGTAGCAAGTCAAAAAGATGATAAGATTAAGGCTGGTCAAAAGATTTTAATTAGTAGATTAATTACAGGTGGGATTGTATTTTTTATTGTTGCTATTGTTCAAATGCTTGTTAGTATAATAGAAGGCGCTACAGGTAAAAGTGAAATAATGAATTGTGTTTGTAAGTTTGTTGGTGCTTGTGATAGTAGTGACAATAATAATAACAATAATAATAACAACAATAAAAATAACAATAATAATAAAAAGCCAAATGGTGATAATTTGGATGAAAAGATACTTGGTTAGGAGGCTTTTATATGAAGAAAGGTTTTATAATTTTTTTAACATTGCTTGTTTTATGTGTTTCAACTCCTGTTTATGCTGATGATGTTTGTGGTGAAGGATCTAGAAGTGATTTAACAGTTGAGCAATGTAATAGAGAAGGTGGTATTCCAACTAAATGTGGTATTCCTTCTGGTCTTGCTGATATGATCAATGATGCATTTAACTTATTAAAAATAGGAGTACCAGTTGTACTTATAATAATGGGTATGATTGATTTATTAAAAGCAGTTGCTGGTCAAAAAGAAGAAGATATAAAAAAAGGCTGGAATATGTTTGCTAAAAGGGTTATTTATGGTATAGCAGTATTCTTTGTATTCTTTTTGGTTCAGTTTGTTGTAAGCTTATTACCTGGAAAAAGTGGTAAAGCAAACATTTTAAGTTGTGTAAAAACATTTTTTGGTTATGACAGTTCTGAACAAGGTATTTGCTGTATTATGACGGGCGCTAATACTAAGAATAATGAGTCAGTTGGGTAGATTTTATGAAAGGAATGATTAATGTGGTTAAAGAATTTTTAAAAAAAATAATTGTATTTATTATTCCTTTTTTGTTTGTTTTAAATATTTATGCTGCTGAGGGAAAATTACTTACATATAAATATAAAGTTGCGTGGAAAGATAAAGGTTCAAAAGATTATATAATAAATGTTTCACTTGAAAATGATATAGTTAACAAAATTACTATAACAGAATATTCATCTGATCAAACTGGTGTTGGTAAGCCGGAAGAAATATTAAATCTTACTTATTATTTGGCTAGAGCTGGATTAGTAACTGATAAGTCATATCTGTTGTATGGAATTACAAGTTATAATCAATCATTAGATTTGGCTATTGATGAATATAGTAATGCTAACGAATATTATGAAAAACTTTCTAATAATACTGAAAATTATAGACCAATTTTGAAGTTCAATAAGAATGGTGAACCTTTAGTGATTGGTTTTATGACTCTTCCTGATAGATTTGAAGAAACTAAAGACAAAAGTGGTAATTTAAATGAATACTCTAGTGAGATGATTGAAAAATTTTTGAGTGGTAAACTAACAATTATTAAAAATAATTTATGGGAAAATGAGAGCATTGATTTTTATGAAAAGTTAAATATTGATAGTGATGCTATCGTTACATTTACATCTGCCACCATTAAATCATATGATATTGATAATAAAAGTAATACTATTAGTTTTACTGGTGGAACTTGTGAAGGCTACAATAAAGGATTAAAAGATATGAGAGAGGCTTTGACAGGATATGTTAAAGCTGATGGAACAAAAGTTAAAGGAATATGTTCTTCTAATTCTTTAAATGCAATGCAAAGAGTAGCAAGTTTGTATGATTTAGAAAATAATTTTGATCGCAGTGTTTTGGAAGATAAGTGTTCTGAATTTGTGTTCGGGAAAAATGGATATATCAGTAGATTGATTGAAACTCAAACTTATTATCAATCAATTCCATATGATAAGGATAAACCTTTGAAATCTGCAAGATATAAACTTGTTTGTTTATCTGCACAAAGTGAATATTTACAAGGTCTTTCACTTTTAACAAGTTATACCCCAATTACTGATAAAACTGATACTGATCCTTGCGAATTAATAAGCTCTAATGTTATGAGTTTTATAAATGATCTATTTGATATTTTTAAAGTATTATGTATATGTGTGTGTATATTTTTATGTATTTTAGATGTATATAAAATGGTTGTTACTAAGGAAAGTGATGTTTCTAAGTTTAAGACTGTTTTAATTAAAAGAGTTATTGCATTAGTTGCTGTGTTTTTAATACCATTGCTTGTAAATATAGTTACTGATTTAATAAATGATAGATATTTAAAAAACAATAACGGAAAATGCCCTAATGTTATAAGGAAGTGATATTTTGAAAAAAATTATATTTTTAATAATTGCTTTATTTACTTGTTTTAATGTTTATGCTGCAAGAGATTATAATTTTAAAGAGTATACTTATCGTGTTGTTATAGATGGTGAAACGTATACGGCTACAGTAAAATATTTTGAAGATCCAACTCAACCGGATAGCAGTGATTCAAAATATACAATGGATGATAATACTATTGTTTTGACTAATAGCAATAAGGAAAACTTTTCCTATAATGGTGATGCACCATATAGAATAATATCTATAGGTGGTGGATTTTGTGCGAATTCAAAATTATATGTTTGTAATGAAAATAGAAGTTCATTTTCAAAAGATGAAATAGAAAATCCTGATTTCATGTTGAATTATTTACCTAAATTTATTAAATATAATAATGCTTATGCTGTTGATGGAAAAGCTGCTTTTCTATATTATATTGGTGATGAAACAAATATAAGTGATGAACAAAAAAAAGAATTTATAGATAGTTTAAAAAAATATTATGCACCTTCTAATTATGGTAAAGAGCCGGATGTACAAGTGCAAACTAAACAGGAATATAATTCAAGTGATGATATGTCTTATGATGATATTGGGATATTTGATGACGTGGATGTTAAAGATATGCCAACCAATTCATACGTTGGATATGCTGATGCTTTAAGAAAGTTGTTAGAAGAAGCTGAAGATGTTAAGATATGTACTGAGGAAGATTTAAATAAAATAAGAATAGCTAGAGATGCATCTTTATTTG
The DNA here is from genome assembly GCA_000433875.1 of Firmicutes bacterium CAG:884. Taxonomy (GTDB): domain Bacteria; phylum Bacillota_I; class Bacilli_A; order RF39; family UBA660; genus CAG-884. The sequence continues at coordinate 59,970 of HF993347.1, read as the reverse complement.
ATCTTGATAAGATATTTGAAAATGTTACTTTATCAAGTTCTTGTTATAATATTTTATATGGTGAAGGACTTGGAGATGGTAATTTATTTATTAATGTTATTAAGGGTTCTAGCTATATGGGAAAAACTGGTACTGTAATTGCTAATGGTAGTCGCAGTTATTCAATGGCATATTTATATTATGAAACTTTTTATCAAAAGGGTGTTGCTTTTTTAACAGGTGAAACAATGCAACAAGAACCTAAAGAAGTTGTTCATTGCGGAATTTTTGATGAAAAAACGACTGCTATTTTCCAATATGCATTTAATGTAATGAAATATGCAGGAATTATTTTGGGAACTTTATTAGGTGTTGTTGATGTTTTTAAGATTATCGTTAGTAAAGATGTTGATGGTAAGAAACAGTTTAAAGTTTTATCAAAAAGAATAATCGCTATTGTCTTACTTATATTAACTCCAGTTTTTATAGAAATTATCTTTAAGTTTATAAATACAATTGGTGTAGATGATCCTATATGTGGAATAAGGTAGGTGTGAAATGAAAATCTTATTATTAATTTTATGTTTATTTATTCCAAATATATATGCTAGTAATGATGCTATATCATGTTCATATAAATCTGGTGAAAAAACAATAAATTTTGGTTATTATATATCTTCAGCCGGAGAAGGAGTTATTACTAATTTTGTTGTAGATGGTGAGAAATATGCTTATTATCATAATAGAATAGCAAGTCCTAGTGAATTAGTGTGTCCAACTCTTGGCCAAATTACTTTTTTTGGCGATAATAATAAACATTATTTTATTGCAAGAGATAGAGAACAATTTAATCTTTTGATTGCTGCTGATGAAATTGTGCGAAATGAAAATAATGAAATAATTGGTCAAGTTGATGGTATAATTAATTCTGATAAAATTAATTCAATTAAATATACACATTATGATACAAAGGAACTAACAGCATCAAGTGGTGTTTCTGATGAAACAAGGAAACAGATGAATGTAAATATTGAAGCGTATGCAAAAGGTTCTTGTACTTCAATTGAAAGGTCTGCAATTTATAATTATTTTAGTCATAATGATTTTAATTCAATCAATACTTTTTATGGGGATAATGTATTTACATATAATGATAAAAATATAAAATTGAGTGATGAATGTGCTAAGATAACATCTGATTTATATAATTCTGTTGTTGCGTTAAATCACATTTTATCTGATTATGTTGATGGTGGTGGAAACGTTAATACTTTAAATTATTTATCATTATATAATAGTTATTATGCTGGATATTCGGCCTTAAGTACTCCTTGGATTGATATTAAAACTGATGATAATGCTTGTGATGCTATAAGTGAAGATATCAGAAAAATACTAAATAGTTTTTTTGATACCTTTAGATTAATTTGTATTATTTTAGTTATATTCTTTATTTATTTGGATGGAATGAAGTGTTTAACTGCCAAAGATGATTCCGCAACTAAAAAATGGATTTCTAATTCAGTAAAGCGTATGATTATTTTAGTGCTTACCTTATTGTTACCGGTACTTGTGAATATTGTTTTGGATTTAGTTGATAAATATAGAGCTGGTTCTTATGTAAAGGTAAATGGTGAATGTGTTAAGGCAATAACTGGAGGTTAGTATGAAAAAATTATTAAATTGTTTATTTATTATTTGTTGCCTTTTTATATTAAATGTAAAAGCAGATTTTTGTAAATATAATATAAATGGTAATGACTATACTTTATATTATGAAGTTAATTATAATTCAATAAATTGGATCAGTGCTTTTTCGTTTGGTGGTGGAAAAAAATCAATACAATTGGTATATACAAATGGCAGTTCTGATGGATCGGGCTTAACCGTTGAAAGGGCAACGGAAAATAAATTGTTTGCTAAGTTTTTCTCGTTTGGGTCGACAAACCAAACCGGGGCATGTCCTGTGCTTGTTTCCATTGGATTAAATAAATATACAGTAATGCCTTTTGACGTTTATAATGAGTTCTTTGCACTTTCAAATACTTTATATTGTGAAGGTTGCAATGATGATTTAATAAATGCCAAAAGTTATACTGGTTCTGAAAGAAAATATACATTTGAAGACGTATGTAATTATATAACTGAAAATAGAATGAAAAATTATCATGGTACTTATGCAGAACGTCCTGAATATGTTCCATTGCTTGGCTATTTTTATTTTAATCCTAATTATTCTAGTGGTTCAGTTTATTATAATAACAGAATTATTTCTTCATCGGGTATTACACAGGTATGCAAAGACTATAAGAAATCAAAATCTGGTTTACCTGATGGAGTTACTTTGAGACAAATGTTATCAAGGTATGAAAAGGATTTTATAATTGGTGAAGTCGATGGTGTAGCGGATGCACAAAATATATGTCCTTTAAATGATGGAAAAAATAAGCTTTCGGATATTATGTCTTGTTTAAATGAAAAAGGTAATACAATAGATAAATCTATAGAAAAATTTAAAAAAGTTTGTACCGAAAACGAAATGCGTGCTATTCAGTCATATGCTAGTGGTACTACAGCAACATTTTATGATAAAGGTAATGTATCATCATACTTAGATAATGAAATAAAAATGCTTTTTAATTCTTTTTCTTCAGAATGCGGAGAAGCAGCGGATGAGTTATATTCTAATATAAATAATTTAAATCGTATTCTTTATAGTTATTCAAATCATGATGAAATTACTTCAAAATTATCATATATGTATGTTCAGTCTAAGTATCTAATCGGATATGGTTTACTTACTAATGCAAATGCTAATGTAAAGATTGTTGAGGATGGATGTCAACTTATTTCTAGCGGATTAAGGAATATTATAAAGGAAGTATTAAATGCTTTACGTATTGGAGCAGTTGTTATTGTTATTTTCTTATCTATTGTTGAAATTTACAAGGCTGTAATTGCTGGTGATGATAGTGCTAGAAAGAAAATGCCTTCATTGATTTCTAAAAGATTGATATATTTAGCAATTGTTTTATTGTTACCAGCATTGGTTATGATATTTTTAGATTTACTTAATAAATATTTTCCAGTTGATACATCTAAATGTGTTATTAGTGATTTAAAAGAATAATTTTTTATTCTTTTTTATTGATTTTTAAGTGGTATTATGGTAACGTATATTTTTGCTTAATATTTTGATTTAAATTTTAGAAAATATCTAGTTTTTTTTAATACTTTATGTTATAATTTATTAAGATAGATTTCCTATAGGTGAATTATGAAAAAAATTATTTTGTTTTTAATTACGTTTTTACTTATATTTAATGTTTATGGTGATGATAAAAAAAATTATCTTGAGCAATATAACAAAGCATTTGTTAAACTTAATGAGTCTTATGATAAGTTTATTGGAGCGTGTAATTCTGCAGAGAGACTTGCAATTATAAAATATGCTCAAGGAGATTTAGAAAAAATGAGTGGTGGTTATGGAACTGTTAAAGAATTAACTACCGAAGATGGTGTAGAAATTAATGATTACTGCGCTAACTATGCTGAAGATTTATATGATGCCATAAAATATGGTGAAGATCTTGCAAAAGATAATAAAATGATTAGTTTAAAATTAGAAAATGAATTAGAAATTAAAAAAAATGTGTTTGTTACGGGAAATAAGATAAAGGATAGGAAAGATTTAACTGTTGTTGATAATTGTGATCTTATTAGCAAAGATTTTGTTAAGGTAATGAATGAGTTTTTGATGTATGTTCAAATAGGATGTGTTAGTTTAACTATTATTCTTTGTGTTATTGATTTATACAAAGTTGTTATTTCAAAAGACTTAGATCAAAAGAAGGCTTTTAAAAATATAAAGACAAGAATTATTGCTTTAGTGGTTGTTTTATTAGCGCCTGCTATTGTTAATATTGTTATTAGTTTGATAAATAGATATGTTAATGTTGATGCATTAAAATGTCTTGAAAGTTAAGGTGGATTTATGAGAAAAAAATTTAATAATAAAGGTTTAGGCTTTTCGGCATTATTAATTCTAGGTGCTGTTGGTGTTGCGGCATATACTCTTGGTAGTCTTTTGGTTGATGATATTAATGAGACACTATATGGACTTTTAAGATCACTTCTTATTTGGATTGATACCCAAGTTTATTCTATTGCTGCTTTTGCTTATAGCATATTTTATGAACTTTCTTCTAGTTCGTTACTTAGTAGTTTAAATTTAGCAAGTGCTTCGCAAAGATTATATACTTTACTTGGAATATTTATGTTGTTTAGATTAGCATTTTCTTTTGTTAAATATATAATCAATCCAGAAGGAATGGAGAAGGGAACAAGCAAGTTGATTTCTAATCTTGCTATATCACTAGCTTTAATTGTGTCAGTTCCTTGGATATTTAATAGAGCATTTGCTTTACAATCATATATTATGGAGAGTAACGTTATTGGGAATCTTATTATGGGAATGAATACAACAAATAAAAATGATGATAATGATTCGTTTAATGCTGCTTCTTATGGACAATCTATTGGGTTTTTAACTTTTAGTGCTTTCTTTAGACCTAATACAGCAATAGAATCCTTAACACCTTGTTCGAATTTGCTTACATATTATACAAAATATGTTGTTCCTTCTGGTGATAAGGAAGTTACAGTAGATCCAGGTGGAAAATCTTCTACCGATGCAATAATCATAGAAAGTAATAAAATTGCTCAATGCGTTAATGCACTTAATGGAAACGATAATTCACTTGGCAGTGTACGAGGTGTTGGCGATGTTGAAATAGGTACAATGTTCTATATTGCTTCTCAAAGACAAAATATTGGATTATTGTCAAGTTCGCATATTATTAGAGCTATAGTTGGTAATTCTTATGTAATTAACTATACTGCAATTGTTTCAACGATTGCTGGAGGTTTTCTAGCTTTGCTATTTTTAAGCTTTAGCTTTGATGTTGCTATTCGTAATGTTAAACTATGTTTCTTGCAAATAATCGCACCGATTCCAATTATATTAAATATTGAACCTGGTGATACAAAGAGTGATAAAAAACCACTTAATTGGTGGATTAAAGAATCACTAAAAACTTATACTGATCTCTTTATTAGAGTTGCAACTGTATATTTTGGTGTTTTTCTAATTAATGAATTGTTTGGTAGTGGAGATACTGTTGCTGGTTCTACAAATACTAGTGTATGGTTTCAAGTATTTATGATATTAGGTATTTTGTTATTTGTTAAACAAATTCCTGATTTAATTGGTAAAGCATTTGGTATTGATGTTAAAGGCCAATTTAATTTAAATCCACTTAAACGTATTGGTGATAGTAGATTAGCAAGTATGGCTGTTGGTGGAGCTGCTGGCTTAGTAACAGGCTTAGGAACTGGTGTTGCGGCATATAGTAGTGCACGTCGTAATGGTGCTGGTTTTAATGAAGCTCTTGGAAGAGCGGTTACAGGCGGTGTCGGTGGTACATTACGTTCAGGTGTTTCTGGTGCTAAGAAGGGTGTTAAATCAATGCATGATATCACTGGTAACGTAAAAGAAAATTATGCTCGTAGTGGTAGACTCGCTGGTACGAATGTTGGTACTACCTTGATTGGAAGAGCGGGTGCACGAATGGCTATGGCAACTGGTGCTCTAACTCGAGCAGATGTAGATAAACAAATTGTTGATACAAATTCTAGAATAAAGAGCAGTACTGATGCATTATATTCGCGTGCGGGTGCCGAAATGATGAAAAAAAACGGAACAGACGTAATTTTTAGTTCTGCATCATCAAAAAGCATAAAAGATTTCTATAATTCCAAAGGAACTGGTGATGCATTATTTGCGAAAGATTCAACAACGGGTGATGCAACATTCCAAATATATGATGCTGCAACTGGAAGATATAGAAAAACCAAAAATACAGGGTATTCAATAGGTGATTATAAATCAGAACTTACTGCATACAACGTTGCCAAATCTGCTGATGTTTCTGGTATGACAAACGATCAAAGAAGAGCGTATGCTGACCGTTTATCAGAATGGGAGCGTGGATTGAATATTAAGAAAAAATTCATTGAAGGTCAAGCAGCTGCTGAGTGGATGGTACAGAAAGATTCTTCTGGAAATTATCATGATGAATTATCTGCTAAACTTGCGGAGAACATTGTTTCAGATATTAATTCTAATATCAGGATATTTGGTGATGCAAATGTTATGGGAAGTGGACATACTTTTGCTTCTATTAATACTAAGGCATCCGATTATCTTGAATCATTTGTTGCTAGTGATTCCAAAACATATTCTGACCGTGCTGACTATGTTAGTAAGACATATTCTAATTCTGATGAAGCTAAACGTCATGTGCAAGAAAAAAATGCTGCTGCAGCTCACAGATCTGGTGGCGGAAAATAAAAAGGGAGATATAATATATGAATGGATTTTTAATACCAGCCAATTCCAAAAAATCAATGCTTATATTTGGTCTATTTAGAGGCCTTGATTTAATTATTTTGGCAATTGGACTATCAATTACCTTGATATTATTATTAACACTTAATTTATCTGATATAGGGCCAACAGTAATTGCTGTTACTCCTGGAGCAATTGCAATAATACTTGTTTTCCCTGTTGCCCATTATCATAATGTGTTAACAGTAATTTTATCAATTTATAGGTTCTTTACAAGTAGAGAAAGATTTATATGGAGAGGATGGTGTTTCAGTGAAGAATTTAAAGGATCTAACGAAGAAACCGGTACCGAAGGTACAAAGTAAATATACAGAAAGTTTTGTTCCAATTAAAAGTATTGCAAATGGAATGATTGTACTTGACGATAATGTAAAAGTTACAGGATTAAAAATACAACCAAAAAATATATTTATTTTGGATTCATCTTCACAAGATGCTGTCATTTCTAATTTAAAAAATGTTTATAATGTTATAAACTATGAATTCTGGCTAATTATAGCTGGAAGACCTGTTGATATTAATGTATATTTGTCACAATTACAAATTGCATTTAATTCATCAACAGATCAAAGAATTAAAAAAATGATTATGGAAGATATTAATAAAGCAAATATGTTTATGGCTAATGGTGTTGTAGATACTGAATTCTATTTACTATTTAGAGATAAAGATAATGATGTTTTACAAAAAAGATTAAGAACTTTAATTAATCAGTTTGCATCTGCTGGTTTGAATACAAGTCAAACTACAAATGATGATTTAAGAATACTTCTTGACAATTTCCTAAATGCAGGAATGCGTACTGAAGGTGGGACGGTGATGAGTTAATGGAATTAAAAAGTCAACTTGCTCCAAAGGGGTTAGAATTTAAAAGTGCGGAAATTGTAATTAGTGATAAGTATGCAACAATTTTAACTGTTGTATCTTATCCTAAGTTTATCAATCCAGGATTCCTTTCTAATTTAACAAGTATGTCAGGAATTAAAATTGCAATAAAACATTTACCTTTACCATTTAGTGTTATTACTAAAATGTTAAATAAAGAAATTGCAGACTTAAAAATGAGATATCAAGATGAAAGAGATAAAACTTTACAAGAAAGAATAAGACAAGATTATGAATCTCTTGAATATTTTATTTCAATGTTAGCTGCTAATCAATCTGCAATATTTGATTTTCAAATGCATATAATGATTACTGCTGATACACAAGATGAACTAGTTGCTAAGAAATTACAAGTTAAAAACTTCTTAGAAGCTATGCAACTATCAGCTGTTCCATTGAGATTTGAACAGGAAAGTGTATTTAAATCAATGCTTCCAATATATCCAAAACAAGATGTAGAAAATAGAATTGGTACACCAATACCTTCACCAACGCTTGCAGCAATGTATCCGTTTATATTTGATAGTATAAAAGATCCTGGAATGTCAACATTACTTGGTGTTGATTTCTCCGGTGGTGTTGTATTATTTAACCAATTCTTATATCAAATTAAAAAGGAACACAATAGAAATAATGCAAATATGATTATATTAGGTACATCTGGATCTGGTAAATCTACAGCTGCCAAGTTATTATTAAGAGCTAATATAAGAAATGGTCACCAGGTTGTTGTTATTGACCCTGAAGGTGAACTTGAGGAAATGACTAACTTATATGGTGGCGATTTCATTGATTTAGGTAAGGGTGGAGAATATGGTATGATTAATCCACTTGAAATAGTACTTGATAGTGACGAAGATGAATTAAAAGAAGGTTTGGGTTATACTGTTTTAACAAGATCTTTACAAACGCAAAAAGCATTTATTAAGTATTATGATCCTAGTATTGAAGAAGATGTATTAACACTTTATAGTGAAATGATACAAGAAACATATAGAAGATTTGGAATTGATTTTGATACTGATTTTACAAAGTTTACATCGGAAGATTATCCAACATTTAGAGATGTATATGCTACAGTAAGAGGTAAGATATTATCAATGCCTGATAGATCTCACGAGAAAGATATTCTTGAAAAATTGGAATTAAAAATAAGACCAATTGTTAAGGAATTAAAATATTATTTTGATGGACATACTACAATTAAACCTAATAGTAACTTTATAGTATTTAATATAAGAGAATTAATGAATTCTGATAGTAATATAAGAAATGCTTTATTCTTTAATATATTAAAATATGCTTGGAGTTTAACACTTGATAAGAGTGTAAATACTGTTTTAGCTGTTGATGAAGCTCACGTATTATTAGGTGGTAATAATGCACTTGGTGCTGAATTCCTAGCGCAAGTTCAAAGAAGAAGTCGTAAATATAATACAGGTACTATTATAATTACTCAACAACCGAGTGATTTCTGTGCACCTGATGTATTAATGCACGGTAAAGCTATATTCGATAATGCTTCATATTATCTTGTAATGGGTCTTAAGAAACAAGCAGTTGAAGATTTAGGTTTCTTAATTGATTTAAATGACAATGAAAAAGAAGGCATTAAAAGATATAACCAAGGTGAAGCATTACTTGTATGTGGTAGTAGAAGAATGCAAATTAATGTTATATTAACTGATGCTGAACTTGATTCGTTTGGTAGCGGTGGAGGACTATAGAAATATAGTTCTTTTTATTGACTTATAATAAGCTTTAAATTATAATTTTGTTTAAGGAGGTTATTTTATGAGTAAAAATTATTATTTAGCAAGTTTATATGATTTTATAAAAAATTATTATTTTTTTGAAGATGATCCCAACAAAAAAAATCAATGTTTATTTGATGATAATTGTTTTGAAAAGGGGTATCCAGATGTTTATATGGATTTACTTCCTAAAAATTTTCGCAATAAATGTTATGAAAAATGTATTTTAAACTTAAATTATAATGGAAAAAAAGGAACATTAAAATCATTTCCTATTATAGTTGAATATGATTTAGAATCTACATCTAGTGATAGAAAATGGATTGATTTGGTTTCTGGTGATAAATATTACGAATCTACCCTTTTTAGTAATGTGATTAATTCATCTTTATTACCAATTAATTATTTTGATGGTGGTAATCAAATATCTAAAGAAAATGTTGTTAAATTGCTTAAGATGCTTGATAAGAATGATGTTTTTATTTATAGATCTATTATTAGTTCATTAAATGAAAAAGCTAATAAATGGAAAAATATGAAGAAACAAGAAGAATTAAATTGTGATAAAGAATTAGATGAAATAATTAAAAAAATTAAAAGATTAAGGTAGAATTTTTACTTTATTAATTTGACTATATTTTATATATATGATATGATTTATGCAACTTAAGGGGGTAAGTTTTATGGATATAATTAATTTTATAGGTAGAATTTTTAAGTTTATATGGGGTATTGTTAAGTTTGGTTTTGGCATAATAAAAAAAATATTAGAATGTTTCTATTACTTGGTTGAAAGCATTGCTTCTGTGTTCGGAGTAAAAAGCCTTGGTGTTAAGTTTTTAATTGCTGCATTAAGTTCTATTGCTTTATCAATTATACCTGACCTTGTTTCATATTATTGTTGTAGATTTTCAAAAGAGTATAGAAAATTGGAAAAAAATGAGGAACGAAAAGAATATGTTAGTAGGCATACACATTTTCTATTGAAAGTTATTCTTGATATAAAAAATAAAATTCGTGAAAAAAATGCAACGAAAGTTGATGATCAAGATGAGGAATTAGCTTTTCCTGCTATAAATGCTGATACGATTGCAGAAAGAATTGTTGATAATAATATTGAACAAAAAAATGAAAATGCTCAAAATAATGAAGATAAATCAAATATTAAAATTTTATATTCATCAAATATTATCGGAAAAATGTTGCGTAAAGATACTGTACTTGAAAGAAAGTTTCTTGCAGATGATAGACCAGTATTAGTTGATTTTAGTAATGTTCCAAAAGAAGTATTAACTAACCATTCTCTTGATAAAAATAGTGGTATTAAGTTTAGAAAAAACATATCTGGTTCAAAAGTTGAAAAGTATCTTGATGATCCTGATTTTCTTCAAAATCCAGAATTATATACTGAAGCAACTTTAGAAGAATTAAAAGAATTAAAAGAAAAACTAGAAAATGACCAAAAATACCAAGTTGCTATTCGCAGTTTCTTTACAATTAATGATAAGGCATTAGAACACCAAAAAATCTAATGCTTTTTCTTTTAGGTGTTTTTTTTTTCTAAAAAAAATGTTATAATAGATTTAGTATAAAGGTGGTATATTATGAATCGAGATAATGATGCTATAAATAGATTACGAAATAATCAAAATAGAATACAAACTACTGGAAATTTAACAAATGATGAACAAGCTTTTGTAAATAATCCGGATATGGTTAATAAGTATGAAGAGATTGAAGAAGGTGCTTCTGGTATTGCAGAAGGCGGAGCGACTACTAATAAAAAAGGTTTAATTGGTTTAGGCTTTTTAGGAAAGTTAAAAAAAATTAAATTTTTTATCATTGGTGGCTTAATTTCTATTTTGCTTTTTGGTGTGATACTAATTGCAACAATTTTTACGAATGAAAAATGGAAAGGTCACTTCTTAACTGATAATGTTAAAGATAATACCTCACAAAACGGTTCAACTAGTACAAGTTTTATTTCGCCATCTGGTACAAAACATGTTAATGCCGTAGTATCATCATTTTATAAATCTACTTTGACAGCTAATGAATCATTCTTTTCTGATTTAAAGAAAATTGCTGATAATTATAACAATTATTCACTTGAAAATGGTGTCTCTTTAACTGAAGGAGAATTTGATATTTCAATGATTGCAGCAGCAATTCATTATAATAAGTTTATAAGTGATGCTAATGTAATAAGTGGTGCTATAAATGGTTATAAAACAATGTCCAATATGGGTGTTGCTCGTTCTAGATCATATACATCTTTACCTGTATATGAAATAAAAAGTTTTTATGAACTTGCAGATATTTCTTTAGGAATTGATACTGGTATACCTGATCCAGAAATGAGAGGACTTGCTGGTAATTTAGTTGGTTCTAAGGTAATTAGTACTTGTGTTACTGATAAAAAAGGTTATTTGTCAAATGCTCAAATAAGTGGTCAAACTAAACACGGCGCTGTAACATATGATGTGCTCGATTCTACAATTATTAGATATGAAACATTATATTATTCTGGAGCACCTATTAATGGTTATAGAGATGATAACACGCAAACTGTAAGATGGTATGCTCAACAATTAAAGAAAAGATTAGATACAATGAGACAAAATGGTACGTTTAGTGATTATTATGACACAAGTGAATATGATCCTAATATGAATTGTGGAAGTAATTATTTAGTTCACTATGTACAAAAATATATGAATTATGAAACATTCGCTAAATATTTATTGAATGAATATATTCCAGAAAATTATATTGAATGTCTTGATTGTAATTCAACAAACAAAAGAGAAAATAATATAGAGATAGCATATGCTATTTATAATAATCGAAATGAATTTGCAAGTTATTACTATAACGATGTTATTGATACAATTAATTTTTCTAATGGTGATTCGCTAACAACAACGCAAACAGAATATCAATTACCAGAAGAAGTTAAACAAAACTTTACTTCACCATTTAATTTAAATGCTAAATGTAGTATTTCAAGTCAATTTACTGCTAATAGAAATGGCTATTCCCATTATGCAATTGATGCTTATGCTAACGATAGAACTTTAATAGCTGTTTATGATGGAGTTGTTGATGTAGTAGTAGATGGCATTCCTAACATTTTTAATCAATGGAATGGTGGAGCTTGTGTTGATTCAAGTGGAAAAATGGATAGTAGAAGTAATGGTAATTACGTTCGTATAAAGCACGAATTAGGCGGTAAAACATATTATTCATACTATATGCATATGGAAAGCATTAGTGTTAAACCTGGAGAAAAGGTTACGAAAGGACAAAAAATTGGTGTTGAAGGAACAACTGGATGTTCATCTGGTTATCACTTACATTATCAATTAGTCTCTGGAAATAAACGATATGATCCTTCACTTTTATTTGCGCAATGTGATGGGGTATCTATTCTTACATATGAACCTAAATCTTTAAAAGAATATCTATATTCTGTATATCCTAGTTATACTTTTACAAATAAAAATGAGTGTGTAGTTAAAGTATATGATGGTGAGGATGCTTATAGTGGTCCATATTCAACTATGGATTTGGAAACTTATGTAGCCGGCGTTGTTAGTCATGAAATGTCAACTGGATCTAATTTTGAAGCTTTAAAAGCTCAGGCTATAGCTGCTCGAAATGAGTATGTTCATAGAACAAAATATTGTACTTCTGGTGAAATTGTTCCAAATAGTGAAGATTTCCAAACACACTTTAAGATTGATACTACAAAAAATCGTGATGATATAATTAATATGCTTGCTGCTAGAGAAACAGCTGGTATGCTAATATCTTATTCTTATGGATTACATTTTACAGAATATGCAAGTTTCCCTTGTGAAGGTGTATATATATGTACTAATCCAATAGTTTATGATCCTGTTACTCATATACAAGTAGACAAATTTGTACCTTATTATGATGTAAGTCGTAGTAAAGTTACTTGTCGTTCTGCAAGTCACGGGGATGATGATAAAAAAGTTGGAATGGCTGCTAATCCTAGTAAGGATGGATCCGCACAAGCGCAAAAGGCCGCAAGTAAGTGTAAAAATGGTGGAACGCCTTATTATTGTGGTTCAACATCTGTTCCAAGACAATTTAGAAATCAAGCAAATGTAAAGAGTATTGTTGGGGATTGTTCAACAATAAGTGTTAATATATTACCGCACGAAAAAGCAAATAATACATTTAGGACAATTCCAGTTGCGCCTAGTGAAATTAAGGAAGGTCGTGTTGATATCGGTCACACAGATAATCCTGAAGAAGATTATTCAAACTTTACTGGTCACAATAGAGGAATGTCACAAGTTTTAGCCGATGTTTATGCAAATAAATTTGGTTGGAATTATGAACAAATATTACATTATTTCTATGATCCTGAGGAAACAAGTAAATATAATTTAATTAATTTAGTAACGCCGTTAAAGTTATTAGATGATCAAACTGAATATGAAGCAAATTATACTGATTGCTGTACTGGTGTAGTTACTCTTCCTGTTAAAGGCCATTTAACAATAAGAGTTCCTGTTGATTTTTATGTTGCTGGGTTAATTCAATATAATGTGGGATTAAATGTTAATAAAAATCTTTTAAATGCGATGGCTATTTCTGCAAGAACTTGGGCTTTAAATAATACTAGTTGGGGTACCAAAACATTAGATGCATCTGGACAATATAATTATACATATACTGAAAGTAAAGAAATATATGATGCTATCAATGCAACTAAGGAACAGTTATTAGTTGATGCTGATGGTTATATTACACCAACCGAATATACTTATGTTGGTAAAGATGGAACTGTAAAGGAGTCAAAAGGAAATAAAATTATTACATATGAACTTGGATATTTATATAATGATGATACTCACAAAGTTATGATTCCGTATGATGATAATTTTGCAAATTATACTATATCTGGAAATGTAGGGCTTGTATATAATGTTGCATCTTATCTTGCAAACAATTGGTATTTTGTTGACCAATATGAATTATTAAAATTCTTTTATGGCGAAAATTTTAATGCTACTTCTTGGCGTAATATGAATACAATTGGTGCGATTAAAGATAAAGATGGAAACATTTCTGGTGATCCTTCATCATTTAATGCAATGGCTGGTGCTTTAAATCAATCTCTTGAACAATATGTTGCTGCTAATGGAAAAGGAACATTACAAGGTGTACTTGCTGCTGCTTATTGGTTATATGTTCATAGTAATGAAACAAAAGATATAAATTTACCTTATCAATTAGGTGGTATGTGGCGTCAACTTGGTGTTAATCCTAATTGGGGTCAACAAGAAACTAATCCTAGGTATGAAAGATTTCCAAAAATAGGTCTTGATTGTGTCGAATATATAAGATGGGCATTTATTAATGGATACTTTACATTCCCTAATGATTATGCTACAGAACATAAGTTTAGAGGCTTTACATATCAATTTATGCAAGAATATATTGAAAAAAAGAAATTAACTTGTGGTGAAAATGGAGAATCTTGTTATGTTGAATTTGATAAAGAAAATGATAAACCAATACATGGTGTACCACTTGCAAAATATGTTGAAAGCGGGCTAATTAATCCAGGTGATGTTTTATATCATAAATCAGGAACCGTTTATGCTGGTGAAACCGAACCGCAAAAATATTCACATATCGGTATTGTTTATAAAGTTGATTTACAAAATAGAACAATAGTTATACTTCATTGCTCAGGTGGTGATCCTGGTGTTAAATATTCAACAATAAATATTGATACAGGAAGATATGAAAGCGATGGCAAGCATTCATTTACAAGTGTTATAAGAATGTCTGAAATAGAGAAGAGGGGATATTTGAAATGAAAATAATAATAGTTATTTTATGCCTTCTTCTTACAGGCTGTAAAATTGATTATAGTTTGAAAATTACTAATGATAATAAGTTTGTTGAAAGTGCTGATTTAGCTCAGTATTTTCCTGGCGGATCTACTGCTAAAGATGAACTTGGTGAAACTACTTTTGATTTTGGTGCTGATTTAAGAGCTGATGCTTATAGTTATTTAAATAAGCTTGGCTATTCAAATTATAAAATGACTGATATCGTTTCTAAAAACTATGAAGGTGTTAGAGTATCAAGAAAATATGATGGACCAACTTCTTATAATTACAATTTATTAATTAAGTATATATATGATGATTTTAGTGTCGATGTTGATAATAATATTGTTACTATAAATGCTAAAGGTTTAAATCGTTCAAAAGTAGAAGAAAGATATGAAATGCTTGGAATGGTTATAGAGGATAGTACAATTAATGTTGAACTTCCTTATAAAGTTATCGAAAATAATGCTGATAGTGTTGATAAAAATAAAAATATCTATACTTGGTATATAGATAAAGATACTAAAGAAAAAGAAATATTATTAAAGTATAATTCAAATGATGTTTATGCTTTAAATATGAAAACAATTGGAACAAAGGTTAATATGACTATTGTATATTTAGTTATTATATTTTTAGTTTTAGTTGTTATTGGATACTTTATGTATGTTTATGTAAAGAAAGTATATGAAAACAGAAATAAGTTTTAATTCCTAGAAATAGGAATTTTTTTATAAAAAAAAGGACTTATAGTCCTTATTCATTTGCTTTTTCAACTTCTTCGTAGTATTTATCTAAGATTGCTTTTGTGAACATATCTCTAACTTCTTGATTCAATGGATGGACGATATCGTGATGTTTTTGATATCCTTCTTCTCCTTCTTCTCTTCTGTTTTCTCTGCGATCTGGCATTGCTACGAATAATCCATTTTTACCATTAATAATGCGCATTCCTGTAATTCTTAATCCATTATTAATTTTTACTTCTGCAAAAGCTTTTAATTTTGGATTATCCTCTTTAGCAAGGTATACATTTACTTCTGTTATTTCCATTGATTATCTCTCCCTCCAAGTATGGATTAGTATCCTATACAATAATAATATATCAAAAATGGGAAAAAAAGGCAATTGTTTTTTGTAAATTAGGATAAATTAGTACAAAATTATTAAGTTTTTATACTTATTTTAACATTTTTTGTTAATACATCAGCATAAGAGAATGATTTTTTTATTCCGTTTGTTTCAAATAAAAAAATTTTACTGTATGTTTCTTTAATAATTCCACTATATTTTTCGTATTTGTTTCTTCCCAAACTATATTTTATTGTTGCTTCTTTTCCAATTAATTCCTCAATGTTGTTTTTTACATTTTCAATCATCGTGGATACCCCGTATACATAGTTCCTTTTGTTATAATTCCGCCAATACCATCACTTCCGTATTTAGTGTGATCAAGTATTTCTTTAAGATTTATTTCTTTTGTTGCATCTGACATACTTATATTGGTTGCAATTATTGCCGGATCAAGAGCGTGAATATTTATTCTTTTAGGGCTTGATGCAAAATTAGCGCCTGCTTTTATTAGTTCTTCATAGTCAGATTGACAAGCACCTGCTATAATTATAAGTTTTTCGTGACTTTTTTCACAATTCCTTGCTTCTCTTACGGCTTCAATAAAGTTTTTGCTATTTTTGTAGATGTTTTTTTGCTTATTATAAGCATCATGACCGGTTATAACAACAATATTAGGATTGAATTCAGTTATTAGATCTTTTATTTTAAATTTTATTTCATTTTCGTTAATACATTTTCCTGTTGCCCAAATACTTGCTTCCTTATAGTATTTTAAACATCTATTTAGATAATCTAAATCGGCATCTATGTGCAATATTTTGCCTGGCATATAAAAATAGTCTTCGCGCTCTTCAAGTGATGGTTTTCTTGCTGCAAATTCTTCACCACGACCTTCTTCTTTTTTTAAGTCTTCTATTGGGGCATCTGCTACTAATCTTTCATTCGCTCCTTTTAAAATATAGTTATTGTCTTCTATTTTTACAATTACAAAAACAATATCATTATTATAAGAATATCTACTTACATAATCTCCTTCTTTTAACATATTAAATCACCATTTAATTATATGGTGATTGTTTATTAATTATGTATTTTTAAGATACATTTCATATATTTTTTTTGTTAAATTATAAGATATTCTTTGAGTTATATTACTTTCATAACCTGATGCGTATGATATGTCAGGAGCGACAATAGAGTAGGCGTATTTTGGTTCATCATATGGAAAATAGCCGACAAATGTTTTAGTTATTGTTGGCGCATCAATTATTCCATCGTTATCAGAATCAATAAATGACTCGGCTGTTCCAGTTTTACCAGCTCCTTTATAATACATATAACCATACCCTAAACCACTACTTACAACTTCTTTGAATCCGAGCTTTACTCTATCTAAATATTTTTTTTCTGTTTCGATTTTATTTAATTCAACTTCATCTATAATTTTTATATCTTTATTCTCGCTTATTTTGTTAACTAATCTTACTTTCATTCTTTTTCCGGTTGCAAGTGATGATATATATTGCGCTAATTGAAGTGGGGTATATGTATCATATTGACCAATTGATAAATCTAGTAATAATCCTGGAAGGGTGCTTGTTCCAACATAACCAATACTTTCATTTTCTAAATCAATTCCTGTTTTTGTTCCTAAGCCAAAATCATTAAATACTTTTCTATATATATTAAAAGCATTTTTATCAATTGATAATGCTTTACCATATGTATATTTTCCTTTGCCAACATTGATTGCTGTTCTAAACTGATAGGTGTTTGATGACATTTTTAAGGCATCAATATCATTAATATAGCCAAGATATGTCCAAGAACATTTGCTAATTTCACCGATTTTTAAACAGGTATCATTTCTTTTTTCGCCTATTTTTAAACTATTTGTATTATAACCAACTATATGAGATGCTCCTTTTACGACTGATCCTGATGTATAAGCATTTAGAAATGTACCAGGAGCATAATCATAGACTTTATAGCTATTTCCGACTTTTACGATTTGTTTTCCAGATAGAGCTAGTACATCACCAGTATTTGGTTCTAAAACAACAACAAATATTTTATTAAAGTATTTTGTATTATATTCTTTTTTTGTTTTTATTAATTCTTCTTCTAATAACTTTTCTAAATATTCCTGAATATTAATATCAATTGTTAAGTATATATCATTTCCTTTATTTCCAGTTTCTATTAAAATCATATTACCATTTTTTATTTCATATTTGTTTTTCTTTCCTTTTAATATATTTTCATAACTTTTTTCAATATAACTTATACCAACTTTATCATCTAAATTATAACCATTTTGTAAGTAATAGTTTTTATTTTCATAAGGTATACTTGATATATTTCCTAAAATACTTTTTAGTGATGAATAATTATATTTTCTTTTCCAATCATAATTAATTTTTATGTTTTCAAGGTTTGCTGATATAATACGTGTATATTCTTCATCAGTTATTTCTTTTTTTATGGTTTTTGGTGCGTATGAATACCCAATATTCATCAGGTAATATATATAGGCTGCTTTTTTATCTTTTTCATTTAATATTTCTAATTCTTTATCAGTTATATTTTCTATTTTATCTTTATAATTATTTATATATCCTTTAGTTAATAAATAAAATTTTTTTAAATTATATTTTGATAGAGTAGTATAATCAATGTCTAAGATATTTGCTAGGTTATAAGCTAGTTTTATTTCGTTTTTTGTTGTATTTTTTGGAGATTTGATATAATAGACTTGTTTTATTCCTTCATTATCAACTATTATATTACCATTTCGGTCATATATTTTTCCGCGTGGTGTACTTGTTCCATACCAAAAATTATGAGAACTTTCAAACACATATTCAGTATATTTTGGTTTATCTTTTAGCTGAATAATAGCCAGTTTATATATTACAAGTGTAAATGATAGTATTATTATAATACCAATTATTTTGAATCTTTTTTTCATAGTATCACTAGTATTATTTTATTATGCATTATTAAAATTATACAACATATATTTAATTGGTGATAATATGATTAAAAAACTTATTGATAGTTATGTTTATAATATGAAAAAGAGTGATGTTTATGATTTTGCTTTAAAAAATGGTATTAATTTAAGTGAAGAGGAACTTATATATATTTATAATGTCATAAAAAAGGAATACCAAACAATTATATATGGTAATCCTGATTTTATTTTTGCTGATATGAAAAGTAAGTTTTCTTTGGAAACGATTACGAAAGCTGAAAATTTGTATTTAGATTTTAAGATGCGCTACGGGAATTATTTGTAATTTCGTTTATTAAATTATTATTAAATTCTTTTTTTCTTATCATTGCAATTTCCTCTTTATATGGAGGCTTTTTTTCAATGTAAGGTGTTTCTAATATTTTTGGTATATTTTCTAATTTTTCATTATAAATAACTTTTATTAAATTATCAAAACCAATTGTTCCAAATCCGATATTTTCGTGTCTATCTTTATGTGAGTTTATGGGATTTTTACTGTCATTTATATGAATACATCCTATTTTATTTATGCCAATTTCTTTATCAAATTCTTCTAAATATTCATCAAATTTGCTTATGTCAATTCCTGAATCGTTTAAGTGGCAGGTATCTAAACATACACCAATATGTTCTTTATCTTTAATGCCATCAATTATTGTTTTTAATTCGTTTATTGATATTCCACATTCAGTTCCTTTTCCGGCCATTGTTTCAAGTAAGATTTTTACATTTTTAAAGTTTACTTGATTTAAGGATGTAATTATATTATTTATACCATTTGTATTTCCTTTGCCAATATGACTTCCGGGGTGAAGAACAATTTTGTTTACATTTAAACTTGTGGCTCTATCAATTTCATCTTGTAAAAATTTTATATTAAATATCATATTTGCTTCGTTTGCAAGGTTTATAATATATGGTGCGTGAATAACAATATTATTAATATCAATATTATTTTCTTGCATTTTTTTATGGGCGAATTTTGTTAATTCTTCATCTATTTTACATCTATTTGTATTTTGCGGAGCGCCTGTATAAAACATAAATGTATTTGCTTTATATGATAATGCTTCATTTAGACTTCCGACTAATTGTGTTTCTTTTGTGAATGATACGTGTGATCCTATTATTAATTCCATTTTTTCCTCCTTATATAAATATTGTTATTAATACTATTTCTAGTATTACTAAGAGTGTATATGTTAAATATATTATTTTTTTGTTTAAGAACTCGTTTATATAATCGAGTGCAAAGGTAAATGTATTTGCAATAAATATACTAAATGGTGCGATATTATAGTTTGATATAAAGCGGATTAAGATTATTAGTAATCCTATTAATGCACCATACATTATTTTACCGCCTTTTGTTGCTGGACTATAAAAGTCACTTGCAAGTATTGTTGTTATAAATAGGGTTCCGCCTGTTAATATAAAATAAAGGGGAAACCAGATACTTTTGTTTAATAATCCTATTATAGTTGTTATAAATAGTATTGTTATTAATGCTGATAATGTTATTTGATATTTATTATCTTTTTTTATATATAAATATACAAATGCTAGTATTGTTATTATTGGACACATTAGGTTTGATCCATTTAGTAATAGATTCATAAATCCACCATTACTTGTTACTAGATAGTTATAATTTATTGGTAATATTTTTAATATTTCTAAATAGTTAGGGTTTAATAGTCCTAGTATTAGATATATTAAATATGATAATATTGTTAAACTATACCATTTTTTAAATAATATTTTATATAATAAATATCCTAATATTACAGATAATATTATTATGTATAATGGGGTATTTATTTTTAATAAGAATGGAAAAAATAGTATACTGAATATTGAAAAGTTTTCTTTTAGATAATTTTTAAATGTTTGATTTTTTATAAATATCATTTTATATATTGTTTCAAATATTAGTACTAGTAATAGTGGTAAGAATGTAAATATAAGAGGATAGAATAGGTCACTTATATTTTTGCTTGCTTGCCATTTAATAATTCCATTCATATAGAAATTATATACGAAGAAAGGCACGAATGTTATTATGTAACTAAACATTATTTTTTTGTATGTTTCTTTTGTATGAATGAATGGTCCTTCATATTCTTTAAACTCTTTCATTTTGATATTCCTTTACTTTTATTATTTTTTCTTTGATGTTTCTTTTAGATGGACATATATATGAACATAAGCCACATTCTGTACATTTATCAATATTTAATTTTTTTAAATTATTTATATTTTTTAAATGGGTTAGTAGTAGTGGATTTAGTTTTTGCGGGCAAATATTTATACATTTTCCACATTTTATACAAGGTTTTTCATTTAAGTCTTCTTCGGCTTTGATTACTAAAATACCTTGCACACTTGTATCTATAACAAAGTCATCATTTTTCATTGCTTTTCCTTTTAAGGCATCTCCGGCAATTAGAAACATTTTCTTTGTATTAAATCTTTTATATGATCCTATAAAATCAATTACTTCATTTGCTTTTGTTCCATTTTTAACAACTATATTTTGTGGATTTTTTATTCCTTCACCACTTATTGTGATTATTCTTTGAAGGTTTGGTATATCATATCTTATGGCTTCATAGATGGAATAAATTGTTTCAATATTAAGGGTAAGACTTTTTGATTCTTTACAAATATTATTTATTTTTATTCTATCATATGTTCCAATATAGTTATTTAATGCTTCTAAACTTTTTATACTTTTCTTATCTACAATAATTGTACATTCTTCACTACTGGTTATTTTTAATAGATAGTCAAGTGTTTCTAATATTTCATCGGCGTGTTTACTTAGAAGGGCTTCACGACTTGTTATATATGGATCTGGTTCATTTGCATCAATTATAATATTTCTATAACTTGTATTTAGTAATTTATAGATTATTTTGTTATTTTCATATAAAGAGTATTTTTTTAGTATTTCTAATAATTCATTTTTTGGTATATTTATATTTTTGTTTTCATTTCTTTTGGTTTCATAACTTTCTTTGAAATCATTTTTAATTTTAACAACATTTATTTCTTTATTTCGAGAATTTTTTTCTTTAATTATATCTTCAACTGTTCCTGATACACTAGAAAAAATACTCAGTTTATTTTCATCTCTTTTACGTGCGATTATTGATCCTTTGTATACATAATCACCTTTTTTTACAAGTAGTGTTACATCGCTACTTTCAAGTATGTAAAGTGGAATGTATACATATTCTGGTTTTAAATAAAAATTAATTGGTCCATAAGACATCTTTTTTAAATTTTTCATAAACATCATCCTTATATAAGTATAACATAAAAAAAATTATTAGGGTAGAAAATTATGTATTTTGTGGTTTTTTTAATATATTTTTAAAAATTGTAAAAACTAAAAACGTAAAACTTAAAAAGAATAATTGACAAATCTAGTTAGATAGTTTAAAATTATTATAGTAGGGTAGTGAGAGGAGAGAATATGAAGGAAAAAAAAGTTGTTTTATTTGTCTTACTTGGTATTATTCTTTCGCTTGTTGGAATCGGCGGTGCTTCTTACTCACTCTATAAGTCTAGTCCTAGAGGTAGAACGAGTGGGGCGATAGCGAATTGGAATTTTACAGTTAATAATTCCAAAGATACATTTTCAATTGATTTAGCAAAGAATGCTAATAATGTAAATAATGGTAAATTAGCGCCTGGTTCTTATGGCTCATTTGATATTAAGCTTGATGCTTCTAGTACAGATGTGGATGTTAATTATAAGATAACATTCAGTAATATGAAGGGGAAACCAGTAAGTTTAAAGTTTTATTTAGATGAGAATTATACGACAGAAGTTGATTTAGAAAAAACGCAACTTAATGGAATTATATACCAAGGTGATAATATGGTAAAAACGGTTACTGTTTATTGGAAATGGGATTATAATGGAATAGATGATAATGATTATCAAGATAAAACAATGTCATTTAATATTAATGTTATTGGTTCTCAAGTAATTTAAGGTGTTAAGATTTAATGGAGACACAATTAAATCTTTACATATATTTAAATATTTAAATGTTAAATAATAGGAAGGAAAGAAAAATTATGAAAGATATGAAGAAAAGACAAATGAAAGTTTTAGCAGTTATATGCGCTATATTTGCTGTTTGTGGACTTGGTGCTGCAATTTACGCTGCAGGTTTCAGTTCAACAATCAATAGTGCAGGTCATAAAGGTTTAGTTACTTCTTGGTCAGTTGCATTTGGTGCTGATAATTATACTGATGAAGTTGCACAAGCAAATAAGACTTTAAGTATTAGTAAATCTGATATAGCTCCTGGATCAAGTGGATCATTTGATGTTATTGTTGGTAACAAGAGTGATGTTGCTGCTACTGTTTATGTTGATTTCTACAATGCTCGTGTTGGTAAAGGTGAGAATTTTACAGCATTAAATCAATCTGAAAATAATATTAGATTTTATAAAGATGCTGCATTTACTTCAGAAATTGCTATAAATGAATCAACTGCTCATACTGAATTAACTTCTTACGATATTAATGATGGTTCAGTTGCAGCTAAAAATGGTACATATTCAAAAACTATTTATTGGAGATGGGTAGGATCAGATGTTACTTATACTGATGAAAGTGGTGTTGTACAAAGCGTTGACAATAAAATAGCTGGTCAAGAAATCAAAGTTGATTTCAAAGTTGTTGTTAAACAAGTTAACCCTGGTGTTAATCCTAGTGTTAACCCTGGTGAATAAAATTGTGTCGATGAGGTTTAATCCTCATTAAAGAGTACTTTAATAGGTGCTTTTTAATGAGGACTAAATTGTAAGGAGTGATATTTAATGGATGAAGTTATTGAGTTAAAAGAGTTTATAGTCACTTTTAAAGACGAGGTAACTGATGAAGTAATAAAAAGGGAAACGGTTTATGAAGGTGGTAGTGCTACGGCACCGGAACCTTTAGAACATGATGGTTATAAGTTTTCTAAATGGGATGTAGACTTTACAAATGTTAAAAAAGATTTAGTTGTAACTGCTATTTATAAAAAGAAAAAACCAATTATTTTATGGATTTTCTTTGGTTTAATTTTACTTGGCGGTTTAATTGGCTTAATATTTTATGGCCTTGAACATAATTGGTTTGATTTTATTATAAGAAAAGATAAAAATAAGAATCTATTTGTTATTGAAGGTGATGGCAAAAAGTGGGAAATTGGTCAGAATATTAAAATATTTGAAAATTCTGGTAAAAAAGGTAGTTATAGTGATATTTATTATGATATTAATATTGATTTAGATAATGATGGTATTTGTGATATAAATTGTGATACCAATGGAGATGGTATTCCTGATTATAATATTGACTGGAAAGGTGATAAAAAGCCTCATTATAATGTAGATGATGATAAAGATCAAGTTGGTGAAAATAACAAGACTAATCAAGTTGATGGAAACGGAAAATGTATAAAAAACTGTGATATTGATGGTGATGGCTGGCCTGATACTAATGTTGATATAGATAATGATGGTAAGTGTGATCTTAACTGTGATTCTGATGGTGATGGTAAACCGGATACAAAAATTGATTATGATGGGGATAGAACACCACACTTTAATGTTGATGATGATAATGGTGAACCTAATCGGAACCCTAAAGATCAAAAAGATACTAATGGTACTTGTAAAATGAATTGTGATAACGATGGTGATGGCTGGCCTGATAAGAATGTCGATATAAATGATGATGGAAAGTGTGAGTATAATTGTTACGATAGACAACAAAGGTGCGAACTTAATTGTGATACCGATGGTGATGGAAAGTGTGACCTTAACTGTGATACTGATAAAGATGGCAAATGTGATTTGAATTGCGATACTGATAGAGATGGTAAATGTAATTTAAATTGTGATACTGATAAAGATGGCAAACCAAATATCAATATAGATACTGATAATGATGGTAGATGTAATTTAAACTGTGATATTGATGGTGATGGTAAACCAGATCGTAATATTGATTTTGATGGAGATAAAACACCACACTTTAATGTTATAGAAAATGGTACAATTAAAAATACTAAAGATCGTGATATTGATAAAGACGGAAAGTGTGACCTTAACTGTGATACCGATGGTGATGGCTGGCCTAATGTTAATATTGACTGGAATGATGATGATATTTGTGATTATAACTGTATATCATCAGATGGAAAATGTAAACTTAATTGTGATACTGATAAGGATGGTAAACCGGATTTAAATGTTGATACCGATGGTGACGGAAAATGTAATGTTAACTGTGATACTAATGGTGATGGTAAACCGGATATAAATATTGATTATAATAAAGATTTGGAACCTCATTTTAATGTTGATAAAGATGGTGATGAAAAACCTGATGAAAATAAAATGAATCAAACAAATAATAATGGTGTTTGTACAATGAACTGTGACATTGATGATGATGGCTGGCCAGAAAAAAATATTGATATAAATAATGATGGAAAATGCGAAATAAATTGCTATAATAATCAAGGTGTTTGTACGAAGAATTGCATTAGCGGTGATGATAAAATGCAAATAATCGCACCAAGATCTTATGGTGAATATTCATATTCTGTTAAAAATACAACTAAAAAAGTTATAAGATATAATATTTCTTATGCTGAAGATAATGTTTATAATATTAATTTGTTATATAGAGTTAAAAGAAATGGATTGTATATTACTGGATGGAAAAAAGCGAGTGAAATCAAGTTTAATGAAATGAATTTACCTTCAGGTAAAACAGATAATTATGTACTTGAATGGTATTGGAAAGATAGCGATAATGATACTTCAATTGGTGAACTTGATGCTGCAACTTATACAATCACAATAAATGTAACAGCAAAGGGTGAGTAGTATGGGAAAAAGTAGATTATCTAGGACACAACAATTAGAGCCTGTTATTGATAATACTGATAGAGATGAAAAATTAGAAAGACTTTTTAAAGAAGAAATTAAGGAGACTCCAAAGGCAAAAAAAACAACTTTACAAAAAGTTAGAGATGTAATGGTTTCTATTTTCACTATTATTGTAATTATAGCTTGTTGGTATGCAATCATTGTTAAAATGATTTTAAAAGTTGATGTACCAATGGTTGGTGGTTATAGTGCTTTAATTGTACTTAGTGGAAGTATGGAGCCAACTATTAAAACAGGAGAAGTTATTGTTATTCACGCTCAAAAGGATTACAAAATAAAAGATATTTTAACTTATAGAGAAGGTGGCATTTTAGTAACTCATAGAATTGTTGATGAGACGGAAACAACTTATACAACAAGAGGGGATGCTAATAATACTGATGATCCACCAATTAAAAAAACACAAGCTATTGGAAAGACAATATTCCATATTCCTTATTTAGGAAAAGCAATATTGTTTGTTCAATCACCAATCGGACTTGCTTCAGTACTTGCTGTATTAATTGGTTTAAAAGTTATGTATTCTTTAATAAGAACGAAACAAGAAGATCTAGAATTATAGGTCTTTTTTTTTGACTGTTTCATATTATTATTTAGGAGGAAATATATGGACAAAGTAATTGATACGATTAGTAGTCATAGTGTTACCATTAATGAAAGAAAAAATATTGTTATTACGGGTGTTAAAAAGATTGAAAACTTTGATAATGAAGAGTTTTTACTTGAAACAACAATGGGTTTTATAAATATTAAGGGATCTGATTTGGAAATAATAAAACTTGATACATATCAGGGAAATGTTTCTATAAAAGGCAAAGTTAATAGTTTTAGTTATAAAGAAACTATTAATAAAAAAGAAAAAGAAGAAAGTGTTTTTAGTAAATTATTTAAATGATTCCCTTAAATATTCAAATTAAAATGATTATTTTTTCTTTTGTTTACGGAATTATATTTTTTGTTGTTTTAAAATATTTGAAAAAGTTATTTTATAAAAAATATATATTTTCTATTATTTTTGGAATAATGAATGGGGTTTTATATTTTTTCTTATTAAAAATAATAAATGATGGTATATTAAATATTAATTTATTAATATATTTTGTAATTGGGTTTTATGTGTGTAAAGTATGCCTTGAAAAAAAATAAATAATCATATATAATATATATGGTGATACTATGAAAAAGAGAAAGGTAAAGAAGTCAGTTGTTAAGTTTGTTTTAAGAATTGTTTCAATTTTTATAATTGTATATTTTTTTATTACTTCTTTTTCATATATAATTAAATTAAGAACTTTATCAAATAAAGAAAAAGAACTTAATAAAACTTTGATTGAATTAAAAGATAATGAAGAAAAATTAAAAACAGATATATTAAAATTAAATGATAAAGAATATATTGCAAGATATGCTAGAGAGCATTATTTATATACGAAAGATGGAGAAATTGCTTTAAGAATTGATGAAGAAAAAAAGGAAGATATTCCTTTAGAAGAAGATTTTGATTATAAGTGTGTTTATATTTGGTTAGCAGGTGCCTTTGTTATTTTAGTTATTGTATTTGTTAATCATAAACGCAAAAAGAAATAGGGATATTCATATGAATATTCCTATTTATAGTTTAAAGTCTTTGATATTTTCATCAAACATATTTTTTCCATCAAAATATGGTCTTACTTTGAATTTTGATATTTTTGCTATAATGTCACTTGGAAACTTTTTAACTTTTTTATTATAATCGGTTACAATATCATTATAATAGTTTTTACAGGCTTCTAAATCAGTATTTGCTTCTGTTATTTGTATATTTGTTTTAATAAATGTTTCATTTGTTTCTAATTCTTCATATTTATCTTTAAAGTTTTCAAATTTTATTATTGCTTCAGTTAATTTTCTGTCTAAATCAAAATTGCTTATTTTTTCGTTTTTTAAATTAGTTATGTCTTCTAATATTTTTGTCTTAGAATATGTTTCAATTATTCCAATGCACTTAGAAACCAAGTCGAATTTTTTTCTTAAAATTGAATCTATTTTTGTTTCAACTTCGTTTATTCTAATAATATAGCTTTGATAATTATTATACGTTAGCACGACCCATAAAAGAATTAATGATATGACAGCAACTATTTCAGCGATTATTATTAAGTATTCCATTTTTATTCACCATATTTATTATAGCATTTATTTTTCTATTCTTCAATTATTTTGTGGATAAAATTCGCCACTTGTATTAATTTTTTCGTTAAACTCGATATAATCTAAATAAATTATTAATAACAAATACCAATTACCATTAGTGCTATCACTTAGAATAATGTGATCACGGCCTGATTGTTCTATAACACCAGTAAAGACTTTATCTCGAAATTCGTTGGAATCAGGAAATGTCATATGAATACGAACTTTTTTTCCTCGATTTAATCTTAAAATGTTTTCTATATAACTTTGTTCATCTATGACACTTGTATCTTGATTTGGTAATTTGGTATTTCCATAATAAATTGGATTACCGGGAAAACTACTATAACTATTATTCATAATACCCCTTTCATTAAATTATATTTAATTTTTCTTTAAATATTATAAAAAATGATGTATAATAATATTGGTGATTAAAATGAAGGTTAGAATAGGTGTTTCAAATAGACATGTTCATTTAAAGAAAGATGATTTTATTAAATTGTTTGGAGAGGTTGAATTAATTAAAGATAAAGATTTATATCAACCTGGGTTGTTTGCTTCTATATATAAAGTTACAATTAAAACTTTAAAAAACGAGATAAAAAATGTTAGAGTTATTGGTCCTTTTAGAGATTATACACAAATTGAAATATCAAAAACAGATGCTTATACGTTAGGACTTAATCCACCAATTAGGACTAGTGGTGATTTAGATGGTTCTGAAGTAGTAACGCTCGTTGGTCCTCGTGGTGAAATAAAAACAAATGGTTGTATTATCGCGAATAGACATATTCATATTACGAAAGAAGATAAGATTAAATATAATTTAAATGATGTTGTAAGTGTTTTTGTTGGTAATGAAAAAAAATCTATACTATATGATGTTCATTTAAAGGTTGGAGAGGAATCTTTAATGGAAATGCATATTGATACTGATGATGCGAATGGAAACTTTATAAAAACGGGTGATGAAGGTGAAATTAAATAAAAAAGGGTTTGCAATTTCAACGATGATTTATTCAATATTTTTGATGTTTTTGATTTTAGTTGCAAGTTTACTTGCTTTACTTTCTTATAGAAAAACGATATTCGATGCTCATAAGAAAGCTATATATGAGGAAGCAAATAATTTGCCGTCGGTTATTGTTAAAAACGTTTCTATTTCATATGATGAAAGATTGAACTATAGTTTAGCTGATGATATTTCTCTTTGTACGGGATGCTCTATTATTAGTGTTACACTTGATGATTATGAGATTGAAAAAGAGGACTATGATAAGTTTTTGAGAACATTAACACAAGGTGATTATAAATTTGTTTATAGAGTAACAAATGGAAGATCAGATGTTACAAGACTTAGAAAAATTACAATTACCGCGTAAAAAAACGTATATAAATATTGACTATACCTAAAATATATTATAAAATTAAGATAGTAGGTGATAAGATGAAAAATGGATTTACTTTAGTTGAGTTTATTTCAATTATGGTCGTTGTTTCGGTTATGACTTTGGTTTCTGCACCTTTAGTTTCTAAAGAACTTAAAGATGTAAAAAAAGAAGAGGCTGTTACTAAATCTAATTTAGTTAAACAAAGTTTAAAAGCTTATTATTATCAAAATAATAAAGCAATAAGTTTAGATTTATCGAATAAAGATGTTATAAATGATCTTAATATTGGGGATGCTAATATTAAGGGAGGTCAAGCTACTATTGATGGTAGTGGTAATATAACGAGTGAAATGAAAATTGATAATTTCACTTGCACGATTTCTGGTAATACGGAAGAAATTTCGTGTTCATAAAAATAAGGAAGGAAGGAAATAAAATGAATAAAAAAGGTTTCACTTTAATTGAACTACTTGCAATCATAGTTATTCTTGCAGTTATTGCTTTAATTGGTACACCAATAGTAACAAATATTATCAATACTACAAGAAAAAATGCCGCTGAAAGAACTTGCGATAGTGTTGTTAAAGAAATGAATAATGTTTATGGATTAGTTTCTCTTGAAGATCAAGATGTTGAAACTGTTACTGTAACATTTAATGGTAGTACTGTTACTACTCAAAAGAAACTTGCTGGTAAAACTGATTTAGAAGCAGTTACAGGTGATTCTGTATTTGCTATGTCTCAAACAAAACCAACAGCTGGCGTTATTTCTATTAGCCGTACAACAGGTGGATCTAATGCTACTTGGGGAGACTTAACAGTTAATGGTTATACTTGTAAGTATGATACTACTGCTGCAAGATATAAATGTAGCTAAGACATATTAATTTATGTCTTTTTTTTTATTTATTTTTATTGTATAATGGTGAGTAGGTGATTTTATGCAACAAAAGAATATTCGTAATTTTTCAATTATTGCTCATATAGATCATGGTAAGAGTACACTCGCTGATCGAATCTTAGAAGAAACTGGTGCTTTAACTAAGAGAGAAATGCAAGATCAGTTACTTGATAGTATGGATATTGAAAGAGAAAGAGGAATAACAATCAAATTAAATGCTGTGCAGTTAAAATATAATTATAATGGTGAAGAATATTTTTTAAACTTAATTGATACCCCAGGACATGTTGATTTTACGTATGAAGTTTCTCGAAGTTTAGCCGCTTGTGAAGGCGCAATTTTAGTTGTTGATGCTGCACAAGGAATAGAAGCACAAACGATTGCTAATTTATATTTGGCTCTTGAAAATAATTTAAAAATAATACCTGTAATAAATAAAATAGATTTACCAAATGCTGATCCTGATCGAGTT
This sequence comes from Firmicutes bacterium CAG:884, assembly GCA_000433875.1. Lineage (GTDB taxonomy): Bacteria > Bacillota_I > Bacilli_A > RF39 > UBA660 > CAG-884. The sequence continues at coordinate 29,000 of HF993347.1, read as the reverse complement.
AAAAAAGAATTAAAGGATGTTTTAGGTTTCGATGAAGATGAAGTTATTTTAACGAGTGCTAAAACTGGTGTTGGTGTTAAGGAATTGATTGAGGCTGTTATTGAGAAAATTCCAGCACCAAATGGTAATCCTAATGATAAATTACAGGCTTTAGTTTTTGATAGTTATTATGATTCTTATAAGGGAGTAGTTGCTTTAATAAAAGTTGTAAATGGTATATTAAAAGTTGGTTCAAATATTAAAATGATGCAAACTGATAAAGTATATGATGTTACAGAACTTGGTAATCATACTCCTAAAGAGAAAAGTATTAATGAACTTAAGGCTGGTGAGGTTGGGTATTTGAGTGCTAGTATTAAGAGTTTGTCCGATTTAAAAGTTGGTGATACTATTACTTTGGCAAGTGATCCAGCTAGTAATCCTTTACCTGGTTATAAACAATTAAAACCAATGGTATTTTGTGGATTGTATCCAATTGAAACAAATAAGTTTGCTGATTTAAGAGAAGCTTTAGAAAAGCTAAAATTAAATGATGCTTCTTTAGAGTTTGAGGTTGAAACTTCAGCATCACTTGGATTTGGTTTTAGGTGTGGTTTCTTAGGATTATTACATATGGATGTTATAATAGAGCGAATTAAGCGAGAATTTAATTTAGATATTATTGCTACAACGCCATCAGTTATATATAGAGTTACTAAAACTGATAAAGAGGTTGTTATTGTAGATAGTCCGATTCAAATGCCAGAAAAGGTTAAAATACTTAAAATTGAAGAACCTTATGTTATGACTAATATATTTGTTCCATCTAATTATATAGGTCCAATTATGGAACTTTGTCAAAATAAAAGAGGCAATTATATTTCTATGGAATATATAGATAATACAAGAGTAAATATTCATTATGAATTACCTTTATCAGAAATTGTATATGATTTTTTTGATAAATTAAAATCTTATACAAAAGGATATGCTTCATTTGATTATGAATTAATTGGTTATAGAGAAAGCGATTTAGTAAAAATGGATGTTTTATTAAATGGGGAAATAGTTGATGCTTTAAGTATTATTGTACATAAAGATTTTGCTTATAATAGAGGAAAAAGTATTGTTGAAAAATTAAGAGATTTAATTCCAAGACAACAATTTGAAGTTCCTATTCAAGCTAGTATTGGTTCTAAAATCATTGCTCGTAGTGATATAAAGGCTGTTAGAAAAGATGTTCTTGCTAAATGTTATGGTGGAGATGTTTCAAGAAAGAGAAAATTACTAGAGAAACAAAAGGAAGGTAAAAAGAGAATGAAGATGGTTGGAAGTGTTGAAGTTCCACCTGAGGCTTTCTTAGCGGTTTTGAAATTGAATGATGAATAATTCTGTATATATTCATATCCCTTTTTGCTCAAGTATTTGTTCTTATTGTGATTTTTGTAAATTGTTTTATATTAAAAAATGGGTTAATCCTTATCTTGATAGTTTAGAAGAAGAGGTATTATCTAGATATAAAGGTGATATAATTAAAACTATTTATATTGGTGGGGGTACTCCTTCTTGTTTGAGTATTGATGAACTTAAAAGATTATTTAAAATAATTGATATTTTTAAAATAGATATAGAAGAGTTTACATTTGAATGTAATATAGAAGATATAAATAGGGAATTGCTTGATTTTTTGAAAACTACTAAAGTTAATAGACTTAGTATTGGTCTTGAGACTACTAAAAAGGAAAGTTTAGATTATTTGGGACGCAAATATTTGAGTGATTATGAGGATAGAATTAAGCTTGCTTTAAAGTATTATGATAATGTTAATGTTGATTTAATGTATGCTTTAAAGGGAGAAAGTTTAAAAGATTTAGAAAATGATATAGACTTTTTAATTGATTTAGGTATTAAACATATTTCAACATATTCTTTGATTATTGAAGAACATACTAGACTTAGAAATGAAAAGAATATTGATGAGGATTTAGATTATGAAATGTATAAGTTGATTCAAAATAAATTATCTAATTATCATCATTATGAGGTTTCTAATTTTAGTTATTATGGGTATGAGGCTAAGCATAATTTAGTTTATTGGAATAATGACAATTATTATGGATTTGGTCTTGGTGCGAGTGGTTTTGTAGATAATACAAGGTATGATAATACTAGGAATATAATTGATTATATTAATCATAAATATGTGAAGGAATCTTATTTTGTTAGTGTGCTTGAAAATATGCAAAATGAAATGATTTTTGGTTTAAGAAAAATAGAAGGCGTTAATAAGGAAAGGTTTTATTTAAAATATCATAAGAATATAGAAGATGTATTTGATATTCAAGAATTAATAAAAAGTGGTAAATTAATAGATAAAAATGGCTTCATTTATATAAATAAAGATTATATTTATTTATCAAATGAAATACTAATTAATTTTGTGTGATGGAGGTTAAAATGAAAGCTGATATATTTAAAACAGAATTAGGTTATATTAAAGAAGATGATATTAGAGAAAAGGCTATTAAGGTTATTAATATGCTTCCGGATTATTTTTTTGAGGTTCCGGCTTCGTCTACGGGAAAATACCATCCTTCTTTTTCACAAGGAGAGGGTGGTTTAGTTAGACATACGAAGGCTGCTGTTAATATTGCAAATGAGCTTTTGAATCATAATTCAGTAATTGGTGATGCTTTTTCTTTAAAAGAAAAAGATCTTATGATCTTATGTTTACTTGTTCACGATGGTTTAAAGTCTGGTCTTGTTAAGCAAGAATATACTGTATTTGAGCATCCTATAATTATTGGTAAATATATTATTGATAATAATGACAAGATTGGTTTTAGTGATAAGGAACTTGAGTTTATTGATACTACTATTAAGACTCATATGGGTGAATGGACAAAGGATTATAATGGTAATGAGGTTTTAGAAAGACCGCATAATAAATATCAAAAGTTTGTGCATATGTGTGATTTTCTTTCTAGTAAGAAGTTTTTAGATATTAAGTTTGATGGAAATGAGATTGTAAAATAATCTCTTTTTTTCTTGCTTTTTCTTCAATATATGATCCTAGTAATGATCCTATAAAGGCTCCTAAACAGAATACAAATATTTTAAGATAATCTTTTTTGAAATCGATAATTGTGAGGCCGGCGGATATGGCCCATACTAGTGTAACTATACCTTGCAAAATCGCGCCTAATATTTTTTTTCCTTGATTTATTACTATTATTCTAATTGTACTTAGTGTATTTTCTATTAATTTAAAAATAAAAATTATAATGTATATCATACTAATATGATGTATAAAATTTTATTTTTTATTCATTATATTATTGGAGGGATATATATGAAATATGAAAATGTACCGAATATTATAAGTGGTAAGGATTTGGATTATTTAAGTGATATGTTTAGTTGGAATTATGGTGTCTATAAGAGTAGTTTTAATGCTTCAAATAATGTAGAGGATCCTGAGGTGAAAATTATTTTGAATAAGGCATCTGATACTTTTTATGGTATTATGAATGAGATTTTAAATATACTTGGAGGTCAAATATGAAAATTGAAAATACAGAGGTTTTAGTTCCTAGTGGTAAGGCTTTAAATGATAAAGATTATATGAATAGTTTATTATCTAGTTTGAAGGAACTTGTTAAAAATTATGCGGTTGTTTTAACGGAAGCTAGTAATGAGATTTTATATAAGAAATATAAGGAAATGTTTGATGTTTATGCTGACATGCAACGATGTGTTTTTGAGGATATGTTTAGACGTGGTTGGTATAAACTTGAAGAGGCTCCAAAAGATAAGATAATTGAAAAGAAAAATGCTCTTAATAAAGAAATCAATAGTTTAAATTCATAACAAATGTTATGGATTTTTTGTTTGGTGCTTGAAATGGTGTTTTGAAGAGATGGATAAAATCCTAAAAAAACTGGTGGATGATAAAACAAGAATTGAATGTATAAGGAGTGTATATAAAATGATAGAAGATAGTGGAATTGTAATTGATTTAGGAACAACTGAATATTGTAGAAAGTATATGGAAAAGAAAATTGCAAATGCTGAGAAAAGGTGAGCAAGGAAGGAAAGAAAAAAAATAGAGGAATCAACATTAAAAATTGTTAAGGAAAAAGATATGCAAATGGTAAAGCGTATGATTGAAGAAAAAATATCTTACGAGACTATTTCTAAAGTAACTGAACTATCATTAGATGAGATAAAGGAAATTGAAAAAGGAATTAATCAAGAAAAATCTTGATTTTTTTGTGAAAAATTATCACTTAACTATTGACAGTGCTAATAAAAGTGATATAATTATATTAGCACAAAAAGAAAAGGAGTGCTAAAAAGTTGTATACTAACGTAGATAACTGAATATAATAACTAGAGGTGATTTATTTGATAACCGAAAGACAAGTTAGTTTACTTAAGATAATTGTTGAAGAATATATTAAAACAGCAAGGCCTGTTGGTTCTAAAGCAATATGTGAGAAACTAAAATGTTCAAGTGCCACTATAAGAAATGAGATGAGTGCTCTTGAAGATTTGGGTTTACTTGAAAAAACACATACTTCATCTGGTAGAATACCAAGTGATAATGGATATAGATATTATGTTGATAATATAATGGTTCCAAAAGAACTTAATGGTGATGATATGCTTAAACTTCAAGCAATATTTAAAAATAATAGTTTGATGTTAAATGATGTTGTTTTAAGAAGTATGGAAATTATTTCGGAATTAACAAATTATACAGCAATTGTTTTAGGAAGCTCATCAAAAGAAAACTTACTTAGTAAAATGGAAGTTGTTCCACTTGCAAATAATAAGTTCTTGGCTATAGTAATAACTGATAAAGGTCATGTTGAACATAGAAATATGGAAATGGCTGAAAACATTAGTTTAGATGAAATAAGAAAAACTGTTGAACTTATAAATAAACTAATTGTTGGAACACCAATTGATGAAATATGTGCTAAACTAGAGTTTGAAATTAAACCAATTATTGGAACATATATTAAACAGCACGATGCTATATATAATGCTTTCTATAACGCTTTGAATGATTTTAAAGAAGAAGCGAGTGTTAAAGTATCGGGTGCAAGTAATATATTAATGCAACCAGAGTTTAGTAATGCTGATAAAATAAGAGAAATAGTTAGTAAGTTTGAAGATAAAAACCTTGTTAGTAGCATTAAAGAAGAAGAAAGTGGCGTTAATATTTATATAGGAAGTGAAAATACACTTGATGATGATGTAGCAATTATAAAAACGAAATATTCTGTTAATGGTGAAGAAGGAACAATTGCTCTAATTGGCCCAAAAAGAATGGAATACGGTAGAGTTACGGCACTTCTAAATTATATAAAGAAAAATATTGAGAGGTAAATATGAAGAAAAAAGAAAAAAAAGTTTGTAAATGTTCTCCTGAATGCGAATGTGGATGCAACGAAGGAAAAGAATGCACTTGTGAAGAAGAAAACTGCAAATGCTGTGAAGGCAAAGAATGTTCTTGTGATGAATGTAATTGTGATGATTGCGAGTGTGAAGAATGTTCTTGTGAAGATGTAGTAAAAGAAATTAATGAACTAAATAAAACTGTTTCTGAACTTGAAGGAAAGTTAAAAGAAGCAGAAGAAAATATTTTAAAAGAAAAAGCAGAAACTATTAATTATCGTAAACGAAAAGATGAGGAAGTTTCTAAACTGTTAAAATATTGTAATGAAGATTTAGTTGAAGAAATTTTACCTACACTTGATAACTTTGAAAGAGCTATTAAATTGGATGATACTAATTTAACAGATGAACTATCTAAGTTTTTAGAAGGTTTTAAATTAATATATTGTCATTTAACTAATGCTCTTGAAAAGTATGGAGTTAAAGCAATAGATGGAAACAATAAGCCATTTGATCCTACATATCATAATGCTGTTATGGTTGAAAAAGTAGAAGGTGTTAAACCGGGAATGGTTGTTGAAGTATTACAAAAAGGTTATCTATTAAAAGATAAAGTAATAAGAACCGCAATGGTTAAAGTTAGTGAATAAAGAAAGGAAATGATATATATGAGTAAAACAATAGGTATTGATTTAGGTACAACTAATAGTTGTGTCTGTGTTTATGAAGGCGGTGAAGCTAAAGTAATCGCTAATGCTGAAGGAGAAAGAACAACTCCATCAGTAGTTGCTTTTAAAGGTGATGATATTATCGTTGGTGCTGCTGCTAAAAGACAAGCAATAACTAACCCTAATACAGTATCTTCAATTAAAAGATTGATGGGTACAAATGAAAAAGTAGAAGTTAATGGTAAAAAATATTCACCAGAAGAAATAAGTGCTATGATTTTGAGTGATTTAAAGAAAACTGCTGAAAGTTATTTAGGAACGACAGTAAATAAAGCTGTTATAACAGTTCCTGCTTACTTTAATGATGCTCAAAGACAAGCAACTAAAAATGCTGGTAAAATTGCTGGACTTGATGTTGAAAGAATTATAAATGAACCAACTGCTGCTGCTCTTGCTTATGGTCTTGATAAAGACAATAGCGAAACAGTATTAGTATTCGATTTAGGTGGTGGTACATTCGATGTATCAATTCTTGAATTAGGTGATGGTGTTTTTGAAGTTAAATCAACTAGTGGTAATAACCATTTAGGTGGAGATGACTTTGATAAACGTATAATGGATTATTTAGTTGAACAATTCAAGAAAGAAAATGGTATAGATTTATCAAATGATAAGATGGCTATGCAAAGACTTAAAGATGCTGCAGAAAAAGCTAAAAAAGATTTGTCTGGTGTAACTAGTACGCAAATCTCATTACCATTTATTTCACAAGGTGAAAATGGTCCTTTACACTTAGATGTTACACTTACTCGTGCTAAGTTTGAAGAATTAGTTGACGATTTATTAGAATCTACACTTGTTCCTGTTAGAAATGCACTTAAAGATGCTGGATTAAAAGCAAGTGATATAGATAAAGTATTATTGGTAGGTGGATCTACTCGTATACCAAAAGTACAAGAAATTGTTAAGAATGAATTAGGAAAAGAACCAAGTAAGGGAGTTAATCCTGATGAAGTAGTTGCAATGGGTGCTGCTATTCAAGGTGGTGTCTTAACTGGTGATGTTAATGATATCGTATTACTTGATGTTACACCATTATCTCTTGGTCTTGAAACATTAGGTGGAGTTATGACTGTATTAATTCCAAGAAATACAACTATTCCAACAAGTAAGTCTCAAGTATTCTCAACTGCTGCTGATAATCAACCGGCTGTAGATATTCACGTATTACAAGGTGAAAGACCAATGGCAAATGATAATAAAACACTTGGAAGATTCCAATTAACAGATATTCCACCAGCACCAAGAGGAGTACCTCAAATTGAAGTTACATTCGATATAGATGCTAATGGTATTGTTAATGTAAAAGCTAAAGATATGGGTACAGGAAAAGAACAAAAAATTACTATTACTTCTTCAACAGGTTTAAGTGACGAAGAAATCGATAAGATGGTAAAAGAAGCTGAAGCCAATAAAGAAGCTGATAATAAACGTAAAGAAGAAGCTGATACTCGTAACGAAGCTGAACAAACTATATTTGCAACTGAAAAAGCAATTAAAGATTTAGGCGATAAATGTGATAGTTCATTAAAAGAAAAAGCTGAAAGTGAAATTAAAGATTTAAGAGAAGCTTTAACTAAGAATGATGTAGAAGACATTAAAAATAAGACTAAAGCTTTAAATGAAACTGCTATGAGTTTAGCAACTAAGGTTTATGAACAAGCACAAAATGCACAAAGTGCAAATAATACACAAACCGAAGAAAAAAATGAAAAAAATGATGGTGTAGTAGACGCCGAATATGAAGAAAAATAAAAGAAGTTCTGGTGTTATGCCAGAACTTACTTTTTGAGGAGAAAATATGCCAATTTTAAGAGAAAATATAGATAGTAAATATAAGTGGAATTTAGAGAAAATTTATAAAAATAATAAGGATTTTGAAAATGAATTAGAAAATATATCTAAAAAAATTGAAAATATTAAATCATATCAAGGGAAAATACTTGATTCTAGTGATAATTTATATAATTTATTTGAAGAAATGAATAGTTATGATATGGTTTTAGCTCGTCTTTATGTATATGCTAAAATGCGTTTGGATGAAGATGCTAGTAAAGATATATATAAAGATTATGTAGGAAGAGTTCAAAATGTACTTACTAAGTTTAGTACACTTACATCTTATATTGAACCAGAATTATTAGAAGCAAATTATGATTTAGTTCAAAAATATATTGAACAGAATAAAAGGTTAGAAACTTATAGAAAATCATTAGAAGATATTTATAGATATAAAGAACATACTTTAAGTAAAGTAGAAGAACATTTACTTGCATCTTTATCAAAAGTATTTGGACTAAGTGAAGAGGCTTCTTATTATTTAAGAAATGCAGATATGAAGTTTGGTAAAATCAAAGATGAAAATAATAAAAAACAAGAATTAACGGATTCTAACTATTCAATTTATATAAAATCAAGTAATCGAAAGGTTAGAAAAAGGGCATTTAATGAAATGTTTAAAACTTATGAATCGTTAATTAATACATATGCTGCTCTTTTAAGTGGAACAGTAGAGGTAAATAATGAATCAGCACGTTTAAGAAATTATAATTCTGCTTTAGAAGCTTCACTTTATAATGATGATATTGATGCACAATTATATGATAAATTGATTGAAGATGTTCATAAAGGATTACCATTTTTGTTTAAATATTATAAACTAAAAAAGAAAGTTTTAGGTGTTGATGAACTTCATATATATGATTTATATGCAGAAATGGTTAAAAGTTCTGATAAAAAGTATGAATATGAAGATGCTAAAAAGATAATTAGAAATGCTTTAAGTGTTTTTGGTGATGAATATATTAGTGTTATAGATAAAGCATTTAATGAGAACTGGATTGATGTTTTTGAAAATAAAGGAAAAAAATCTGGTGCTTATTCTTGGGGAAGTTATACAACTGCTCCTTATATTTTAACAAATTATAGTTATGATTATAATGGTGTATCTACACTTGCTCACGAATTAGGTCATTCTGTTCATTCTTATTTTTCAAATAAAAATAATCCTTATCATATGTCTAGTTATCCAATATTTTTAGCAGAAATAGCATCTACTGTAAATGAATTATTGCTTGCTTATTATATTTTGGATAATACTGATGATGAAAATGAAAAAAAATATATAATTAGTAATATGCTTGAATTATACCGAGCTACTATATATAGACAAACTATGTTTGCTGAATTTGAAAAAGATATTCATAATCAAAATATGAATGGAGTTACTTTAACAAGTGAAACAATGAATGAAATATATTTTGATAAAATTAAAACTTATTTTGCAAAAAATATAAAAATTGATTCTAAAATAAAATATGAATGGGCAAGAATACCTCATTTCTATGATTCATTTTATGTTTATAAATATGCAACAGGACTTGGAATAGCAAGTTATATTGTAAAAAGAATAAGATCTAATGATGAAGATTTTAAAAATAAATATATTAATCTTTTAAAAAGTGGCGGAAGAGATTATCCACTAGTATTATTGAAAGAATGTGGAATAGATATTTTAAATGATGATATAGTATATGAAGCTTTAGAATCATTTAATGAATTAATTGATAAATTTGAATAGGAGTATGTTTATGAAAAAAGATTATTATGAAGTCTTGGGTGTTTCTAAAACAGCAACGGATGCAGAAATAAAAAGTGCTTTTAGGAAACTAGCAAAACAATACCATCCAGATATAAATAAAGCACCAGATGCTGCTGAAAAATTTAAAGAAGCACAGGAAGCTTATGCTGTTTTATCTGATGCGGAAAAAAGAAAACAATATGATCAATATGGTCACGCAGCTTTTGATAATAATGGAATGGGTGGAGGCTATGACTTCTCGGGATTTGATTTTTCCGATATATTCTCTGATTTATTTGGAGGATCGTTTGGAGGATTTAACTTTGGTGGTAGATCATCTAGTTCATCAAGAACTCGTAAGGGTAATGATACTTTAGTTACAATGAACGTTAGCTTTGAAGAAGCTATTAATGGATGTAAAAAAACCATTAAAGTTAATTCTACAGAAGTTTGCCCTGATTGCTCGGGAAAAGGTGGACTTGGAGAAAAGACTTGTTCAGCTTGTCACGGAAGTGGAACTGTTACAAGTGAGCAAAGATCACTTTTTGGTTCATTTATGACAAGAACAACTTGTTCAGCTTGTAATGGTAAAGGTACAACTTATGATAAAGTATGTTCAACTTGTCGTGGTGTTGGTAAAATAAATAAAGTAAAAGAAATAGAAGTAAAGGTTCCAGCTGGTGTTGATAATGGAAATCAATTAAGAGTTGCTGGTAAAGGCGAAGCTGGTTATAATGGTGGACCTAATGGGGACTTATATATTGAATTCAAAGTAACAGCTCATCCAATATTTGAAAGAGAAGAAGATGATATATATTTATTCTTACCAATTACAATAGTTGATTCTGTTTTAGGATGTAAAAGGGATGTTCCAACGATTGATGGTACTATTAAATTAACAATTCCAGAAAACTCTAAAACAGGTGATAAATTAAGAGTTAAGGGTAAAGGAGTTCCTAATGTTAATAGTGGTAAAAGAGGAGATATGTATGTTGTCTTAAATGTTTTACCACCAAGTAAAGTTAGTCGTGAACAAAAGAGTTTGCTTGAAAAATTAAGAGAAACTGATTTAGAAGATAATAAAGAATTCAAAAAAATAAAAGAATATTTGTAATATTCTTTTTTTTTATTAAAAAAAATGTTATACTATATTTATGTTGGATGGAGGACTTTATGAAGATAAAAGCTGAAAAAAAAGATTGGATAAAGTTTATAGTATTTGCCCTTGCACTTTTTTATTTATCAACATTAATTGTTGAAAATTTGGGAAACTGGGCTAATTATGGTATTGTTGATCCTTATATATGGTTATTTCCTTATCATATTTATATGCCAGTTAGACTTGCTGCAAGTATTTTAGTATTTATAGTATTACTTGTTTGGGTTTTAACAAGCGTAAGTTCACTTATTTTTGATAAAGAAAAAGGTGTAGGTTTTACAGTTAAGAAAAAAGAAAGTGATGGTTATTCGCATTGGGCGAATGAAAAAGAAATTAAAGCTCAATTAAAAATGGTTAGGGTTACTGATGAAAAAATGAAATATGGTGGTCTTCCATTAATCAATAATGGTAAAGAAATATATGTTGATGATGGTGAATCACATTCATTAATTATTGGTTCTACTGGTAGTGGTAAGACACAATATATGGTTTTACCTGCTGTTAAGATTCTTGCTCGTAAGGGTGAATCAATGATTATAACCGATCCTAAGGGTGAGATTTATGAAGAAACTGCGGAAATGTTAAAGGAAAAGGGTTATAATATCGTTTTACTTAATTTCCGTGATCCACAAAAGGGTAATGCTTGGAATCCTTTGTATTTACCTTATTCCCTTTATAAAGAGGGAAATGTTGATAAAGCTATTGAGTTACTTGATGATTTAGCTGCTAATATTTTGTATGATGAAAAAGCACAAAATCAAGATCCATTCTGGGAAAAGTCTTCAGCTGATTATTTTTCAGGTTTAGCGCTTGGATTATTTGATGATGCTAAACCAGATGAAATTAATTTAAATAGTATTAACTTAATGAGTACAATTGGAGAGGAAAGATGTGGTGCATCTACTTATATAAGAGAGTATTTTTCAACAAAAGATGCAGCAAGTAGTGCTTATGTAAATGCAAGTAGTGTTTTAATGGCACCTTCAGAAACAAAGGGTGGTATTTTAGCAGTATTTAAGCAAAAAGTTAAATTATTTACATCAAGAGAAGTTTTATCAGAAATGCTTGCTCACAATGATTTTGATATGAAAGATATTGGTAGACAAAAGACAGCAGTATTTATTGTAATACAAGATGAAAAGAAAACATATCATTCACTTGTTACAATATTTATTAAGCAATGTTATGAAACATTAATTGATGTCGCTCAAGAATGTGGTGGTAAGCTACCTTATAGAACTAACTTTATTTTGGATGAGTTCGCGAATATGCCACCTTTAAAAGATGTTACAACAATGGTTACAGCTGCTAGAAGCCGTTTAATAAGATTTAATTTTATTATTCAAAACTTCGCTCAATTAAATCAAATATATGGTAAAGAACAAGCTGATACTATAAAAGGTAACTGTGGTAATATTATTTATTTAATTAGTACAGAAATTGCTGCTTTGGAAGAAATTAGTAAGTTATGTGGTGAAAAGAAATCTAAAGAAAAAGATAAGACTGCTTCAACACCTTTAATAACTGTAAGTGATTTACAGAGATTAAAACAGGGTGAAACAATTATTTTGAGAACAAGACAATGGCCTTTTAAGACTAAACTTGTTATGAACTGGAAAATTGATTGGGGCAAGAAGTATGATAAGGCTGGTTATCCAACTCGTGAAAAATTAAGCATTCCAATGTTTGATGTAAAAGAGTTTGTTGATAAGGTAAAAGCTGATAAGTTCCAAAGTATGGTTGGAAATATGAATGAAAATACACCATTTCCATTTGGTAATCCATCAAGTAATCCGTTTGGTGGTAATCCATTTATGAATAATCAAGATAATGGTATTAATTTAGATGATGTTGTTAAAAGAATAGATGCTAAGATTGCTGAGTTAGAAGCTGAAGAAGCTGCTTCTAAAGAAAGTGCAGATTGGTCTTTTGATGAACAAAAGGATATACCAAAAGTTATAGATGAAGTAAAAGATAACAATGAAGTTAATGATGTGGAAGTTTTGGAAGATAATTCTACTAAAGCAAATATAGAGAAATCAGAAGTTGATAATTCTAAAGCAGAAGCTTCAAAAACTAAAGATGAAGTTACAGATGATGAGTTCTTTGATGATTTTTGGAGTGATGGGGAATAACTAAGCATATAATATTATTGGTGATTTAATGAATTCTATAAATATAGAAGATTTAAAAAAATATACCAATTATAAATTAATTGATATAAGAGAAAAAAAAGATTATATGAAAGGTCATATACCAGGCGCAATTAATCTTGCACTTGATGATATACTTGCTTTTCCTAATAAGTATTTGAGCAAAAATATAACATATATTATTTATTGTGATGAAGGTAAATCGAGTATGAGACTTGTTCAAGTCCTTGAAAAAAATTATGATGTTATAAGTTTAAATGGGGGGTATGATTTATATGAAAGGAGGATTAAAAATGAATAAATGTAGTATTGATAAAAATTATATGAACTGGCTTGATGTTTTTACATCAAAATATTGTAGTTTTTCTGATCAAGATTGGATATATGGGTTTAATAAGCTATCTGAAAGTGATATGAGAAATGTTTTAAGGCTTAATTTGTTGTATAAGCAAATTGAAAATTATTCTATTAGAAACAATATAAGTAATGTTGATTCGGGAATTGGGAATTTTTACAAATTAAAATCCGGTAATAGTGAGTATGAAATTGGTATTTTATATGGCAAAGGCAATTACGGAAAAGATAATTTATATTTTTGTAATAAAGTTGAGTTTGATGATAATGATAATGTTGTTAATTTTAAAGATGTTATAAACTATAAAGAAAATCATAATATTACAAATATTGAACTTAATAAATTATCCAGTAATGTTTTGAAATTGTATAAAAGTGGTGTACCAATTGATGTGATTGAATATCAACTTAAAAATACAATTAACAAATGTAAAATTTTGAAGAAAAAAATTTAGGAATAAGGAGACTTATTCCTTTTATATATTTTCTTTTTAGAGAAATAATGATATACTTATTATGGTGATAAGAATGGAATATGTAATAATTATTTTGGTTGTAATAAATTTGATAATAACTGTTATAACACTTACTAAAAATATTAATGAAGGTCATATAACAGAAAGATTAGGTAATTTGGAAAATACAACGACTAGTAAATTAAGTGAGTTTAGAATTTCATTAACAAAGGATCTAAATGATGATTTTAATAAACTAAGTGATAGAATAGAAAATAGAATGATAAATATTGATAATAAAGTTAATAGTAGGTTAGATGAAAATTTTGAAAAAACAAATAAAACATTTACAAATGTTCTTGAAAAACTTGCTAAAATAGATGAAGCTCAAAAGAAAATTGATATGTTATCTACTGATATTATTTCTTTACAAGGAATATTAACTGATAAAAAAGCAAGAGGAACTTTTGGTGAAGTTAACTTAAAACATATAATGAGTAGTGTTTTTGGAAATGATACAAGGCTTTATGAAATGCAACATAAGTTTGCAAGTGGTGATATTGCAGATTGTGTTTTATTCGCTCCAGAACCTTTAGGAGTTGTTGCAATTGATTCAAAGTTTCCACTTGAAAATTATCAAAGAATGGTTGATAAAAATTTAAGTCAGAGTTCAAGAGATTTAGCCGAAAAGGGTTTTGTAAGCGATTTTAAAAAACATATAGATGATATTGCAAAAAAATATATAATTGCAGGCGTTACAAGCGATCAAGCATTTATGTTTTTACCGGCAGAAGCTGTATTTGCTGAAGTTCAAGCATATCATCAAGAATTAATTGATTATGCTTATAAGAAAAAAGTATGGCTAGTTTCACCAACTACTTTGATTAGTACTTTGACAACTATTCAAATAATTGTTAAAAATGTTGAAAGAGATAAGTATGCTACTATTATTCACGAACAATTAAAGTTATTAGATGTTGAGTTTAGAAGATATAAAGAAAGATGGGATAAGTTATCTAGTCATATTGATACAATTAATAATGATGTAAAGGATTTACATACAACGAGTGAAAAAATATGTAAAAAGTTTGATTCAATAAATAAAGTAGAAATTAAAGAAATAGAGGATAAAAATGGAAGAGAAGATAATTGAGTTATTAAAAACAGAAAATCGTGGTTTTGATATTACGGAAATAGAAGATTATTTGGGTATTAAAGATGCTTTAGGATTAGCAGAAGTTTTAAAGTGTTTACATAGTTTAGAAGAGGCAGCAACAGTTTATCAATCGAAATCTAAAAAATATATGTTACTTGTTAATAGTCATCTTAAGACGGGAAGGTTTATCGGGAATAGAAAGGGATTTGGTTTTGTTGTAATTCAAGGTGAAGAGGATATTTTTGTTGCAAAAAATAATGTAAATGGTGCGATTGATGGAGATACAGTTATTTTAGAAATATTTAAAAAAGGTATGAAACCAGAAGGAAGAATACTAAGTATTGTTAATCGCGCAAATAAGTTATTTGTTGGTGAATATTATTATAAAGATAAAAAAGGTCATATTATATTTGATGATAATAAAATAAGTATTGATGTTATAGTTGAACCTTCTAAATCAATGAATGCTATGGATGGTCATAAAGTATTAATTAAACTTGGTAAAAAGTTAAAAGCAAATACTTATGAAGGTGAAGTTGTTAAAATAATTGGGCATAAAAATGATCCGGGAGTTGATATTTTATCAATAATCGCGAAGTATGATTTTTCTGATCAATTTCCGGAAGAAGTTATGAAAGAATTAGATAATATACCAAATGAAATTGATGAAAAAGATATTAAAAATCGAACTGATTTAAGAGACGCGGAATTATTTACAATTGATGGTGATGATGCTAAAGATTTAGATGATGCCGTTAGTTTAAAAATGCTTGAAAATGGTAATTATGAATTAGGTGTTCATATAGCTGATGTTAGTTTTTACGTTAAAGAAAATACAGAAATTGATAAAGAAGCTTATAATAGAGGAACAAGTGTTTATTTAGTTGATAGAGTTTTACCAATGCTTCCACATAAACTTTCTAATGGAATATGTTCATTAAATGGGGGAGTAGATAGGTTTGCAATTTCTTGTATTATGGAAATTAACGATAAAGGAAATGTTGTTAATTATAATGTTTTTCCAAGTGTAATTAGATCAAAACTTAGAATGACTTATAAAAAAGTTAATGATATATTAGATAAAAATATTGTTGATGAATTATATAAACCTTTTGAAAAAACTCTTAGAAATATGAAGAAATTGTCTGATATTTTGAGAGAAAATAAAAGAAGAAGAGGTTATATTGATTTTGAAATACCAGAAGTTAAGATCTTGGTTGATGAAAAGGGTAAACCTATTGAACTTGCAAAAAGAGAACAAGGTACAGGAGAAAAGTTGATTGAAGACTTTATGATAGCTGCTAATGAAACAGTTGCAACTTATATAAATAATATGGAATTACCATTTATATATCGTGTTCACGGAGAACCTAGCGAAGAAAAAATAAGTAGCTTTTTAAATTTTGTTCAAACACTTGGTTATAAACCTGTTGGAAAGGTTAAAAAATCTAGTCCACAATCAGTGCAAAATCTATTGAATCAATTAAAAAATGCACCTGAATATCCTATTTTTTCAGAATTGTTATTAAGAAGTATGCAGAAAGCAGTTTATAGTGAAAATAATATTGGACACTTTGGTTTAGGTAGTACTTGTTATACACATTTTACTTCACCAATTAGAAGATATCCAGATACAACTGTTCATAGACTACTTAGAACTTATATTTTTGAAGGTCATATTGATAATTATACAATTGATGCAATGAATGTTAAAATGCCAGTTATAGCTGAACATACGAGTGAAAAAGAAGTTGATGCGATTGAGTGCGAACGAGAAGTTGATGATATGAAGATGGCAGAATATATGGAAGAACATATAGGGGAAGTTTATACTGGAAGAATCAGTGGCGTTATGAATTTTGGGTTATTTGTTGAACTTGATAATTTAGTTGAAGGTTTGATAAGAATAGAAGACTTAGATGATGATTTTTATATTTATGATGAAGAAAATTATCGCTTAATTGGTAGAAAACATAAGAAGCAATATCGAATGGGTGATAAATTAAAAGTAATTGTAAAAGATGCTTGTAAAGAAACTAAAACAATTGATTTTTTAATTTTTAAGGAGGGTTTAGATGGAAATATTAAACAGAAAAGCAAGGTTTAATTATGAGATAATTGATACTATTGAATGTGGTATTGTTTTAAAGGGAACAGAAATTAAATCTATAAGAGATGGTAAAGCTAATATAAAAGATAGTTATGGAATCATTAGAAATAATGAAGTTTATATTTTAAATATGCATATAAGTCCTTACGAAAATGGTGGAGTTTTTAATCATCAAGAAACAAGGACTAGGAAATTATTACTTCATAAAAAAGAAATTTTAAAATTAAAAAATAAATTAGAACTAGAGGGTTTTACTTTAATTCCTTTAAAACTATATTTTGTTAATGGTAAAGCAAAAATAGAACTTGGATTATGTAAGGGTAAAAAATTATATGATAAAAGGGAAGATAGTAAGAAAAGAGATGTAGAAAGGGAACTTGCTAAAAAATATAAACGATAAAAACTTGCAATTTATATAAAATGTGGTATAATTACTTTGTTAGTAGTTATACTACTTATGGGGATGCCAGGTTTCGACAGAAATATGAGAGTATTCGTTGCAAGTCGGAGGAACACGTTACGAACAAACAAAAATATCTGGAAACAGAACTCAATTAGCTTTCGCTTAGTTATATAGAAAGCGCTTCACTTAATTCGTGCCCATAGGATTATTTGGGGCTCATTTAATGGGATATATTAATGTATTTGCCTAAGTATGTTAATGAATAAATAAGGCTTACTAAAGCAGGGATTGCTAGTTATCAACTTTCTTTAGGAAATTTTAATAATTAGATAAACTTGTAGACGCGGATAGATGATTATTTTTGGACAGGATTTCAATATCCTCATCTCCACCATTATGAAAAATTAAAGGCTTTTGAGCCTTTTTTATTGTTTTTATTTAAAATATGATGTATAATTTTTGTAGAGTAATAAGGGAATAATACATTTGGAGGATTTTATGTATACAAATTATTTAATTGGAGAAGGAAAAGTATTATCTTTATTTACGTGGGATTTATTTTATAGCGAGTTATTTAAAGATAATAAGAACAGAATCGATCATTTAGAAGGTTTTGTAACTGATAAAAAAGGAAGACATTTAGAAGATAAAGTAAAGGTTTATTTAAATAGTGATGATAATGGTAAATATTTTATGTATAATGGTAATAAAATATATGTCCATAATTATAATTTTTTGCTTTTGGATGAATTAATTAATAAAATGCATAGAGAAGATATTAGCTTTGATGAATTTGTTGGAACAATGATAAATAATGGAAAAGATGCTATTATTATTGAAAGATTACCAATAAAAAACCAAAAAATGCCTAATGTAAGATCTTATGATTATAAACCAGAGATGGTAGAAGTAAGATGTAAGTTAGTTGATGACAAATATAAAGAATGCTTATGGTATCATAAGATGAGAACTATTCCTATTGATGAAAAGGAAGCAGAAATATATGGAACACAAGAGTTTTTTACAAGTGCATTATATAGTTTAGTTAAGAATGGATATTTTGAACTTGAAAATGGAAAAAACTTATGTAAAGAAAAATCAAAAACTTTAAAAAAATAGTGAAAAAAAGTTGACAAGAATATATAAAAAATGTTATATTATTCTTGCTTTTTAATTGGGTTTATTCTATATAAACCCTAAATTAATAAAGGAAATGAAACACCTGGATGTGTGGAAAGGAGGACAATATGCCTACAATTAATCAATTAATACGTAAAAATCGTACTGATAAGACAAGAAAAAGAAAATGTCCAGTTTTAGGAGTTGGATATAACAGTAAAGATAAAAAACAAACTAAGTTAGATTCACCACAAAAACGTGGAGTATGTACTCGTGTAGGAACACTTACACCTAAGAAACCTAACTCAGCACTTCGTAAATACGCACGTGTTAGATTAAGTAATGCTATGGAAGTTACAGCTTATATACCTGGAGAAGGACATAACTTACAAGAACACAGTGTTGTACTAATAAGAGGCGGACGTGTTAAAGACTTAATCGGTGTTAGATATCACATTATTCGTGGAACAATGGATACTGCCGGAGTTGAAAAAAGAATGCAAGGTCGTAGTAAATACGGCGCTAAAAAACCAAAAGCAAAAAAATAAAATGTAAGGAGGATAGAATATGAGAAAAAGACGTGCTGTTAAAAGAGACGTTTTAGCTGATCCTATATACAATTCTAAATTGGTTACTAAGTTAATCAATACTATTATGGTCGATGGTAAAAAAGGTGTTGCACAAACAATACTTTATGATGCTTTCGAAATGGTAAAAGAAAAAACTAATAAAGAACCAATGGAAGTATTTGAAAAAGCATTAGCAAATATTAAGCCTGCTCTTGAAGTTAAATCAAGAAGAGTTGGTGGAGCTAATTATCAAGTACCAGTTGAAGTAAGAGCTGATAGAAGTCAAGCTTTAGGACTTAGATGGTTAGTTAACTATGCTAGATTAAGAAATGGTCATACAATGGCTGAAAATTTAGCAAATGAAATAATAGATGCATCAAACGGTGTCGGAGCTGCTGTTAAGAAGCGTGAAGATATGCATCGTATGGCCGAAGCTAATAAAGCATTCGCTCATTATCGTTGGTAAAATATAGGAGGATAATTTATGGCTCGTGAGTATAGTTTGGAAAAAACTAGAAATATCGGAATAATGGCTCACATAGATGCAGGTAAAACTACTTGTACTGAAAGAATATTATTCCATACAAAAAAAATCCATAAAATTGGTGAAACACATGATGGTGCTTCACAAATGGACTGGATGGAACAAGAACAAGAACGTGGAATTACAATTACATCTGCTGCCACAACTGCCTTCTGGAAAGGATATCGTTTTAATATAATTGATACCCCAGGACACGTAGATTTTACAGTAGAGGTTGAAAGAAGCCTTCGTGTACTTGATGGTGCTGTTGCACTTCTTGATGCGCAAGCTGGTGTTGAACCACAAACAGAAACAGTTTGGCGTCAAGCTACTGAATTCAAAGTACCTCGTATGATATTCGCTAATAAGATGGATAAAATGGGTGCCAACTTTGAATTTAGTTTAAACTCAATCAAAGAGCGTTTAGGTGTTAATTATGCACCAATCGAATGGCCAATTGGAGCTGAAAATGAGTTTAATGGTGTTATTGAT
The DNA here is from genome assembly GCA_000433875.1 of Firmicutes bacterium CAG:884. Classification (GTDB taxonomy): domain Bacteria; phylum Bacillota_I; class Bacilli_A; order RF39; family UBA660; genus CAG-884. The sequence goes on along the minus strand of HF993347.1, from coordinate 8,814 downwards.
TTAGTAACAATGAAAGCTTATCATTATGATGGTGAGCAAGCTGAAGATGCTAAAGAAATTGAAATACCAGAAGATTTAAAAGAAATTGCGCATATTAAGAGAAATGAATTAATTGAAGCTGTTTCTGTATATGATGATGAATTAATGGAAAAATACCTTGAAGAAGGAGATGCTCCTGTTGAATTAATCAAGAGAGCTATTAGAAAAGGTACTCTAGAAGTTGACTTCTTCCCAGTATTATGTGGTACTGCTTTAGGTAATATGGGTATTAAGTTATTACTTGATGCTGTAATTGATTACTTACCAGCACCTACAGATGTAGAAGCAATGACAGGTACTGATACAGATGGTAATGAAATAGTTGTTCATGCTGATGATAATGCTCCATTTAGAGCGTTAGCATTTAAGATTATGACAGATCCATTTGTTGGTAAATTAACATTCTTCAGAGTATATAGTGGACATTTATCTGCTGGATCATATATTCTTAACTCATCAAAAGGTGTAAAAGAAAGAGTTGGTCGTTTACTTCAAATGCATGCTAACAATAGAACTGAAATAACTGATGTTTATGCTGGTGATATCGTTGCTGCTGTTGGATTAAAAAATACAACTACTGGTAACACATTATGTGATGAAAAGAATCCAATAATTCTTGAATCTATGAACTTCCCAGAACCAGTTATTGAACTTGCTGTTGAACCAAAATCAAAAGCAGATCAAGATAAAATGGGACTTGCTTTACAAAAGTTAGCTGAAGAAGATCCAACATTTAGAGCTAGAACTGATGTTGAGACTGGTCAGACTATTATAGCTGGTATGGGTGAACTTCATCTAGATATAATTGTTGATCGTATGAAAAGAGAATTTGGTGTAGAAGCTAATATTGGTAAACCACAAGTATCTTATCGTGAAACAATCACTCAACTTGGTGAATGTGAAGGTAAGTATATTAAACAATCTGGTGGTCGTGGACAATATGGTCATGTATGGGTTCGTTTTGAACCAAATCCAGATAAAGGATATGAATTTGTTGATGCAGTTGTTGGTGGTGTAGTTCCTCGTGAATACATACCTGTAACTGATAAAGGTTTACAAGAAGCATTAAAGGGTGGTGTTTTAGCTGGATACCCAATGGTTGATGTTAAAGCTACATTATTTGATGGATCTTATCATGAAGTAGACTCTAGTGAAGCTGCATTTAAAGTTGCTGCAAGTTTAGCAGTTAAAGAAATTAAAAATAAATGTAAACCTGTTATTCTAGAACCTATTATGAAAGTACAAGTTGTTGTACCTGATGAATATCTAGGAAATGTAATGGGTGACATTACAAGTCGTCGTGGAAGACCACTTGGTCAAGAATCAAGAGGAAATGCTCTTGCTATTGATGCAATGGTACCACTTTCAGAGATGTTTGGATATGCTACAAGCTTAAGATCTAACACTCAAGGTAGAGGTAATTTCTCAATGGTATTTGATCATTATGAAGAAGTACCTAGAAATATTGCTGAAGATATTATTAAGAAAAATAGTGGAAATTAATTAAAAAGGGTTGCTATTTTGTGCTTATTAATATAAAATAATATTGTATATTTAAAAGGAGGAAAAAATATTATGGCAAAACAAAAATTTGATCGTTCAAAACCACATGTTAACATTGGTACAATTGGACACGTAGACCATGGTAAAACTACTTTAACAGCTGCTATTTCTGCTCGTTTAGCTGGTAAATATGGTAATGAAAAAGTAGATTTTGCTAATATCGATAAAGCACCAGAAGAAAGGGAACGTGGTATTACTATTAATACTGCACACATTGAATATAGTACTGAAAAACGTCACTATGCTCACGTTGACTGTCCTGGACACGCTGACTATGTTAAAAACATGATCACAGGTGCTGCTCAAATGGATGGTGCTATTCTAGTTATTGCTGCAACAGATGGACCTATGGCTCAAACTCGTGAACACATCTTACTTGCTCGTCAAGTTGGTGTACCTCGTATGGTTGTATTTATGAATAAATGCGATATGGTTGATGATGCTGAATTATTAGATTTAGTTGAAATGGAAATCCGTGAATTATTAACTGAATATGGATACGATGGAGACAACACTCCTATAATCCGTGGATCTGCTCTAAAGGCTCTTGAGGGCGATGAAGAATGGGGCAAGAAGATCGACGAGTTAATGGATGCTGTTGATAATTGGATCGAAACTCCTGTTCGTGATACTGATAAACCATTCTTAATGCCAATCGAAGACGTATTTACAATTACTGGTCGTGGAACTGTTGTTACAGGCCGTGTTGAAAGAGGTCAATTAAAACTTAATGATGAAGTTGAAATTGTTGGTATTAAACCTACTAAGAAGACTGTTGTTACAGGAATTGAAATGTTCCGTAAACAACTAGATTATGCAGAAGCTGGAGATAATGCTGGTGTTCTATTACGTGGTATTTCTCGTGAAGAAGTTGAAAGAGGACAAGTACTTGCTAAACCAGGTTCAGTTACTCCACATACTAAATTCAAAGCTACTGTATACGTTCTATCTAAAGAAGAAGGCGGACGTCATACTCCATTCTTCACAAATTACCGTCCACAATTCTATTTCAGAACTACAGATGTTACAGGTGTAATTGAGTTACCACAAGGTACAGAAATGGTTATGCCAGGTGATAATGTTGAATTCACAGTAGAATTAATCGCACCAATCGCTATTGAAAATGGTACTAAGTTCTCTATCCGTGAAGGTGGAAGAACAGTTGGTGCTGGTAACGTATCAGAAATTATTAAATAAGGAAGGAAACTTCCTTTTTTTTGTGAAAAAATATTGAAAAAAGAGAAATATTATAGTAAAATGATATTAGTGATGATATGGAGGATAGTATGGAGAACAATTTAAAGCATAAAAGTGTTTATAATTTTGTTATTTGTTTGTCTATTGTTGGACTTGCTTTAGTATCTGCGGGAACTTATTCTTATTTTAGTAAAGGTAATTCATATAATGTAACGGGAACAGTTGCGAATTGGTCTTTTTCTGCTAATAGTAGTACTTCAAGTTTTACTAAGAGTTTAAATGATATTGCTCCTGGAGATAGTGGTTCTTTTGCTATTTCTCTTAATGCAAGTAGTTCTACTTCAGATATTGAGTGTTTTATTACTCCTAATATTGCTAAAAGTTTAGAGGGAATGAAAATATATGCTGATGAAAGTCATTCTGTCCAAGTAACTAGTGATTCTCCGCTTAAACAAACTATTGCTGCTGGTACTACTAGTAGTGTTACATTATATTGGGTGTGGGAATATGATACTGGTTTGTTGTCTGGCCAAAATATTAGTTTTTCAATTAATGTGTTTGGTAAACAGATTGTTTCATAAAGACTCAGATTTGAGTCTTTAATTATTATGGAGGTTTTTATGAGTAAGATTGAAATACCGGAATATAGTTTAGGGGAAGAATTGGTTAGTTCAATTTCACACGGAATTGGTGCTTTACTTGGAATTGCTGCTTTAGTTCTATCAGTTGTTTTTTCAAAGAATCCGATAACAATAGTTTCTTCAGCTATATATGGTATAACTTTAATTATTTTATATTTAATTTCTTGTTTATATCATAGTTTTTCACCAAGAATAAAGGCTAAAAAAGTTTTTCGTGTTCTTGATCATGATTCGATTTATTTGCTTATTTTTGGTACATATATGCCATATTTACTTGTTAGTATTGGTGGATCTAAGGGATGGACTTTATGGGGAATTCTTCTTGGTTTATCAATTCTTGGAATTGTATTTAATTCGATTAATTTAGAAAAATTTAAAAATGTTTCTCTTATTTCTTATATTTTAATGGGCTGGATAATAATTTTTTCTTTTAATGATGTTTATAATTCAATCGGCTTTTATGGAACTTTATATTTAATTCTTGGTGGTGTTTTTTATACTATTGGTGCTTTATTTTATAGACTTGGTAAAAAGATAAAATATATGCATTCAATATTTCATTTATTAGTTTTAGCTGGTAGTATATTTCATTTTTTTAGTATATTTTTATATGTTATAAGGTGATTGTATGAGTTATATTTTATATTGGATTGTTAAGATATTAGGAACGCCTATTTTTTACTTGCTTTTTATGCCAAGATATAAAAATAGGAAAAATATTCCTAAAAATGCTAGTGTCGTTTTAGCTGGTAATCATAAGTCTAATTTTGATTGTGCTTCTTTAGTGTGTTCAACAAATAGGGTTATTCATTTTCTTGCTAAAAAAGAATTATTGGATACGAAAATGAAGTGGTTTTTTAATGGAATGGGTATTATTCCGGTTGATCGTAAAAATAAAAATCCTAAGGCTTTAGAGGATGCAATAGGGTTTTTAAATCAAAATAAGGTTATTGGTATATTTCCAGAGGGTACTACTAATAAGACTGATAAATTGATTATGCCTTTTAAATATGGTGCGGTAAAGATGGCTAGTTGTACTAATGCTTATATTGTTCCGTTTTCTATTACTGGTAGGTATAGGATGTTTGGTGGTTTGACTATTACTTTTGGCAAACCATATAAGGTAAGTAATGATTTAGAAAAAGAGAATAAGATTTTAATGGAAAAGGTTAGTAAATTATTAAAAGGAGAATATGATGAGTGATTTTGGTTATAAATTAGCGAAAAAGATATTAAAGCCTATTTTTTATAAAAAGTGTGATCCTACGGTTTTGAATGCTGAGGTTGTTCCTAAAGAAGGGCCAATTGTTTTGTGTGGTAATCATATGCATGTTTTAGATCAATGTGGTCCTTTATTTGAAATACCTCGTGTTGTTCATTATATGGCTAAAAAGGAATATTTTGATAGTTTTAAAACAAGATGGTTTTTTAGAATGGTTGGATGTATTAGTGTAGATCGTGAAAATCATGAAGAGGCTAAAAAGGCTAAAGAAAAGGCAATTTCTATTTTAAAAAAGGGTGGGGCGATTGGTATTTTCCCTGAGGGAACTAGAAATAAGACTGATGCTTTCCTTTTACCTTTTAAATATGGTGCTGTATCAATGGCTAAGAAAACGGATGCAACGATTGTTCCTTTTGCTGTTACGGGTAAATATGAAAAAGGTGGTAATTTAATGGTTAGATTTGGTGAGCCTTTTAAGGTTACGGATATGACTTTAGAGGAAGCTAATGATAAGTTGTTTAATGTTATTAAATCTTTAAAGGAAGAAAATTTGAAAGCTACTAAGTAGCTTTTTATAATGATTAATTTTATGTAAAAAAATGTATATATTTTTAAACTTTTATGATACAATTATATTGTAAGGTTGGAGGAATTATGAAAAAGAAAAATACTGGATTAATTGTATGCATTGTTATACTGATTTTAATTGTTTTAGGATTAGTTGGATTTATTGTTTATGATAAAGTTATAAATAATAAACCTAATGATAATATTGAATCAAAAGAATTGTATAGTATTAAAAAATTAGGTGATAAGGTATTATATACTGGAAAAAGTGATCTTGAAATTATTAGTAGTGAGATTATATTTGCTTATCCTGTTATTAATATTAATAGTAAAGAAATAAGAAAAGTAAATAGTGAAATTTTAAAGGTATATCAAGATGTATATTCATTTATAGATTCTAATTATACAAAAGAAGTTAGTGAAACCCCTATGTGTCAAATCACTATAAATAAAAATGGTAAATTATATGGCGGTGAGAATACTGTTTCACCTTTGAGATATATTATATCTGAAAATGATAAGTATTTATCAGTTGTTATTGAAGAAATGCATATAACTATGTGTGGTGGTGGTAGCACTTCATATTTAGGATATACTATAAATAAAGAAACTAAAAAAGTAATGTCCAATAGTGAAATATTAGAGTTATTTAATGCATCTAACGATGAAAATGTATTTGTTGATGCATATAATGAAAATGCTCAGTCAATTGGTTTAGGTAATGCAAAGAGTATTGATGATTTAAGACTTTATGTATATGATGGCGAATTAGTTCTTTGTTTAACAACGAATGGTGATTATTTACTTAAATATAGTAATGGGAAATTAGGCGCAGTTTAATGTATTAGCTAAATGCTAATGCTTTTTTATGGTAAAAAAAGTGATTTTCATCACTTTAGATTTTCTGTTAAGGCTTTTACTATCCCGGTTACATAACCATCTTGATTATTTAATAAATTGTTAAAATCATTTTTGCAATTTATATATCCTAGTTCTAGTAAATAGCTTTCAATTCCCATATTTGAATTATAATAATCATTTTTGGGATAAGCTTTATTTCTTCCATCCATATATGCTCCTGTCATATAACCTCCGGTTTCACGATTATAAAAATACCAAGGAGTATTTGTTGTAATATTTTCATAATATTTGTATCCATTTTGCTTTGCTTCTTTTTTGGATGATTCAATATCATAATTAGATAATGTTTTAACATAAACACCATTTTTAATTTTATATGTTTGAAGTGGTGAGAATGTTGTGTTTGCATATTGCCTTATTTTATCAGCAATATTATAAGCAAAATCATAATTCATATTAGGTGCTGCATATACTTCAATACCACCTTTTATTATAGAACTAGGTGCACTATTGACGTGAACTGATAAGAATAGTTTAGCTTTTGTTTCATATGGAAGCGTAGCTCTTCCTTGTTTTCCATATGGGCTTATATTGGTATTATTCTCTCTTGTAAGTTTAACTTTAAAACCATTATTTTTTAATTTTTGTTTTAACTTTAATGATATACTTAGATTAATATTTGATTCATAGATATTACCATTAACTGCTCCTACATCACCACCACCGTGTCCAGGATCAATAACAATATCATATATATTATCTGGTGTATCAATGTTTTTGAGTTTTAATTTTAGAAATGGTTTATCTTTAAAGGTTTCAAACAATAAAGTTATATGGTTAGTTTTATTTTGTTTTGATAATGAATAATATTCTGTTTCTTGATAATTTGTTTCATTTTTAAGAGTATAAAATTTTTCATTATTTTTGATTAGTATTGTATATGATTCATTAATTGTTTCTAAATTGATGCCATCATTTATTTTGTCTGTTATATAAAAAAAATTTTCATTTGAATTTAATTTATAATTTTTTTCATCTAATTTATTATTTAAAAGAATTAATTCAGGATTGTTTAATTCAAAATTAGAGTGTCCTTTAATATTAAGGTATCTACCATATGTATATAATTCATCAATGTATACTATTTCATCTTCCACTTTTGTATATAATTTATTATAAGTGTTATTTATATCACGGAAAGCCAATAATATTATTACTATAATAATTATTAAGAATATCTTTTTCATATTAACCCTTTCTACAATTAATATTTATTATACTATTATTTTGTAAAAAAAGATATAGTTTTATTTTGTTATCATAATATTTAATGAAGGGGGAAATATGAAGAAGTTATTTTTGTTAGTTATATGTTTATTAAGTATAAATGTATATGGTGCGGATTCACTTAATGAATTAAAGATTGAATATTTAAATAATAGTATTACAACATCTAGTAGGAGCTACAGCAATGATAGATATATTTTTAAGATTGATTATTTGGGTGATGTTACTAATTTTAGTTCAGAACAGTTAAATTTTGCGCTTAAACAAAAGTCAAATGATTATTTAAAAATATTTGGTGATATTAAGGTAACGGTTGTACCTGATCCTAATGGCAAGTTTAAAAATATAAGTTCAAATGTTTTTGTTGGTTATGCTGGAGGAATGTTTGGTAATAGTTTAACGGAAACGGTTATGCCGAATGATACTGCTAGAAAAGAGGGGTTATCTTTTACTGTAAAGAATCCGATTATGGAGGTTTATTATAGAACAACTGATAATGGAGCTTGGATTAATACAAAAGATAATTTGAGTGGTGAACTTTCGGTTGAAGAGCAACTTGCTAAGTTATTAAATATTGATTTGAGTTCAAATCCTAATGGTGTTAAGGATAAGTATAAAACTTTGTATTATTTTAAACCATATGAAGATAGTGTTTATACAAATAGGTTTGATTTTTATGATTCTACTAGTACTACTCCAGCTAATGAAGAAAATAGTTATGAAACAAATACTTTAAGCAAGATAAGTACGGAGTATGCTTTACTTAAGTTTGATTATCCTAGTACTGGTGCTTTTTTAGAACTTCAAAATAAAACTAGTAATTTACCTTATATAATTGTTGTTAGCATACTTGTTTGTTTGGGTGCATTTTATGGTTTAAAGCGCAAAGGGATTATATAGATAATATATAATCTTTTTGTTTTGGTTTTTGAAGATAAATATCTTGAAAAATGTTAATAAGTATTGTATAATTTTATTGATAGTAGGAGTGTTAATAAAATGTTGTGCTTATACATAAGTATTACCAAAAACACATTTTATTATTAGTAGTAAGATAATCATTAGTGTTTTTTTAGTGTGTAAAAAAGATTGGAAGTAGTTTTATGAGTAAAAAAAATTATATTGGTTTAATTGTTTTAACGTTTTTGATAGTTATATCAGGAGTTTTTGCATATTATGCAAGCACTTATAAAGGAACCATTACAACTAGAAGTAAATTATTTGCATTTAATGTTTATAAGATAATAAATAATAATGAAAATACTTTTTCTGATATTGACCTTTATGATACAGCAAAAGTTCATAATGGCGTAGGCAAGGTAATTGTACCTGGTGATTATGGTGATTTTATCATAAAAGTAAGTAGCAAAGGTTCAGAAGTTAAATTAAGGTATGATATTGTTTTAAATAGTACGGAATTACCATCAAATATGAAGT
>HF993346.1 GCA_000433875.1 Firmicutes bacterium CAG:884 | reverse complement strand
AGTTCAAATAAGCGAATATGCAATGATGAAAAATGGGTATAGTGCCAATTCAGAATTTTGGAATAATACATATAGACCATATATAAGAACAGTCACTTTTGGAAATGATTTAAGTAATTTACCTAGTAATTGTACATCTGAAAATTTGTGCTGGGATGTATCATATAATTCAAGCCAAAATAAAAAAGTATATGGTTATTTAATAGATAGTGGATTAACAGTATCTGAAACAGATAGTAGTACAAGTACAACAATAGAAAAACCATTATATAATTTATATATAGTAAGTGAAGCACCAATATTTGCACCATCTGATTGTAGTTACATATTTTCTTTTTTTAAATATGATAATAACAAATATAAATCAAATTTAGTGCAAATTAATTTTAACAATAACTTTAATACATCGAATGTAACAGATATGTATCGTATGTTTTATGTATGTTCATCATTAACAAGTTTAGATTTAAATAGTTTTAATACAACAAATGTGACAGATAGGCGTTATATGTTTGGTGGTTGTTCATCATTGACAAGATTGGACTTAAGTAATTTTAATACATCAAAAGTTGATGATATGAGCTATATGTTTGAAAATTGTTCATCCTTAACAAGTTTAGACTTAAGTAGTTTCAATACATCAAGTGTAACAAAAATGGCTAGTATGTTTTTTGGTTGTTCATCTTCCTTAACAAGTTTAGACTTAAGTAGTTTTGATACATCAAAAGTAACTAAAATGGCTAGTATGTTTTTTGGTTGTTCATCTTTAACAAGTTTAGTTTTAAATAGTTTTAATACATCAAGTGTAACAAATATGGGGTGGATGTTTTATAATTGTTCATCTTTGACAAATTTGGATTTAAGTAATTTTAATACACCAAAAGTAACAGATATAAGTGATATGTTTTATAAGTGTTCATCCTTAACAAGTCTAGATTTAAGTAATTTTAATACATCACAAGTAACGAATATGGATTCTATGTTTGGTGGTTGTTCATCCTTAACAAGTCTAGATTTAAGTAGTTTTGATACATCAAAAGTAACTAAAATGGCTAGTATGTTTGAAAACTGTAAAAAACTTACAACACAAATAAATATAATGAATACTGGTACAACTAGTTATTCTAGTATGTTTTCTAAAGCTGCATCTGATTCATCGGCTCATATCATAATTGGTTATACGACTGATACTGAAACAATTGCAACTGCAATGCGAGATACTTGTACTGATGCTACTGCAAAAGCAAGAATCGAACTTAAAAAAATAGACTAAAAGAACGAAAGTTCTTTTTCTTTTAACCAAAATACTAGAAAAATAAAGCAAAATATTATATAATTTATAAAGGAAGTGAAACAATGAAAATAGCAGACGTAGATATAAATAAAGTAAGCCCAATGATGAGACAATATATGGAAATAAAACAAAATAATCCAGACATTATTATAATGTTTAGATTAGGCGATTTCTATGAAATGTTTTTTGAAGATGCAATAAACGTAAGCAAAGAATTAGAACTAACCCTAACCGGAAAAAATGCCGGACTAGATGAAAGAATACCAATGTGTGGAATACCATATCACGCTATAAATATGTATTTGGAAAAACTAGTTGAAAACGGCCATAAAGTAGGTATATGTGAACAATTAGAAGATCCAAAAGAAGCAAAAGGTGTTGTAAAAAGAGGATTAACTAAAATAGTATCAAGAGGAACAATAATAGATGAAAGTTTACTCGAAACCGAAAATAACTATATAGGTGCATTAATAGACTTTGAACACATCTATGCCTTATCATATATTGATTTATCAACCGGTGAAGTAAATGTTACACTAGTAAATCACGATATATCAAGTATAATAAGTGAAATTGTAAATATAGGCATAAAAGAACTAATAATGAATGATAAATGTGATATAAATATCAAAAACCTATTAATGGAACACTATAAAATAGATGTATCAATAATAAACGAATATAAATCATTACCTGACTATAAATATGTATACGAAGACATTGAAGATATAAGATATATAAAAGCAATAGAATATTTAATAAACTATCTATTAAAACTAGAAATGCAAGACTTATCCCATTTAATGAAAGCAAACGTTATCAAAAATAACGATTATCTAAAAATGGACATTCACACCAAAAGAAATCTTGAATTAACCGAAACATTAAGACTAAAACAAAGACAATATTCACTATTATGGCTAATGGACAGAACTAAAACCGCACCCGGTGCAAGAATGCTTAAAAACTATATTGAAAACCCATTAATAAGAGAAGATGAAATCAATAAAAGATTAGATATAGTTGATAAATTAATTAAAGAGTTTATCTTAAAAAGCGATTTAAGAGATGCCTTAGATGGCGTATATGATATCGAAAGACTAACAGGAAGAATCGCACTTGGATCAGCATCAGCAAGAGATCTACTACAACTAAAAAACTCTCTAAAAAACTTACCAATAATACTAGAAATATTAAAAAAAATAAATTATTACACACTATTTGAAATACCATACGACTTATATGATTTACTCGAAAAAAGTATCAATGAAGATGCACCAACAACCCTAAAAGAAGGCTCACTAATAAAAGAAGGATATAGTATAGAATTAGATGAATTAAAAAGCATTCGTAAAAACGGCAAAGATTTTATCGCACAATTTGAAAACGATGAAAGAGAAAGAACTGGTATTAAAAATCTAAAAGTAGGATACAATAGAGTATTTGGCTATTATATAGAAGTATCAAAAGGAAGTTTGGACTTAGTAAAAGATGAATATGGCTATGAAAGAAAACAAACCCTAGCCGGAGCCGAAAGATATATAAGTAAAGTTTTAAAAGAAAAAGAAGATTTAATATTAAATGCCGAAGAAAAAATAATAAAACTAGAATATGATATGTTTATTGAAATAAGAAATAAAGTAAAAGAATATATCGTTAAATTACAAGCTATCGCGCATATTATAAGCGAAATAGATGTATTACAATCATTCGCAACTATTACTGAAGAAAACAATTATGTAAGACCAACATTCTCACATAATAACGAAGTAAATATAATTGAAAATAGACACCCAGTAATTGAAAAAGTGATCAATAATTATGTAAAAAATGATATTAAATTTGATAAAAATACCAACATTCTATTAATAACAGGACCAAATATGGCCGGAAAATCAACATATATGCGCCAGTTCGCAATTACTGTTATAATGGCACAAATGGGATCGTTCGTACCAGCTGATGAAGCATTTTTACCAATATTTGATAAAATATTTACAAGAATCGGTGCAAGTGATGACTTAGTAAGCGGTGAATCAACATTTATGGTTGAAATGAATGAAGCAAATATGGCAATAAAAAAAGCAACCGAAAATAGTTTAATCCTATTCGATGAATTAGGAAGAGGAACAGCAACATTCGATGGAATGGCACTCGCTCAATCAATAATCGAATACATTCACGATAACATAAAATGTAAAACGCTATTTAGTACACATTACCACGAATTAACAGACCTAGAAAATAATCTAAAACACTTAAAAAATATTCACGTAAGTGCACATCTAGAAGACGGAAACATTACCTTTTTGCACAAAATCGAAGAAGGAAGCATCGATAAAAGTTATGGAATTCACGTAGCCCGTTTAGCAGGACTTCCAGATAACTTAATAAAAAGAGCCGATCAAATATTAAACGTTTATGAAAATAAAGAAAGAAAAAGAGACATCAAAATTCAAGAAGCATTACCACTAGATGACTTAGTTCAAAAAGAAAGTCCAGTAGAAGAAGAACTTAAAAAAATTGATCCAATGAATACAACACCAATGGATGCATTAAATATTTTGTATAAATTAAAAGAAATGGTAAAATAATATTTATTTTATTTTAAAAATAGTATATAATTGTTTGAGGACGTGAAAAAATGGAAACAAGAAGTGAATTAAGAAAAAAAATAATGACAATTTTGTATCAAATTGCAGTTTTTGACAAAAATAAAATTGAATACAATGTTGATGAATTAATAAAAGAAAATCTAGAAATAGAAAATGAATTTGTTAAAGAAATAGTATATGGAACAGTAACATATAAAAATGAATTAGATAACTTAGCAAACAAATATATGAAAGACTGGACTATTGATAGATTAGGCTTTACAGATATAGCAATCCTTAGAATGGCTATATATGAACTAATATATTCAAATACACCAGACATTGTAGTAATAAATGAAGCAATTGAACTAGCAAAAGCTTATAGTGATGATAAAGTAGTAAAACTAATAAATGGTGTTTTAGACAAAATATATCACGAAGAGGTAAATAAATGAATTATCAAACAATCGGTGAATTTACAAGCTATTTAAAACTAATGTTCGATAATAGCACGAAAATGCGCAACGTATATTTAAAAGGTGAAATATCTAACTTTAAAAGACATCCAACTGGACATTTATATTTTTCATTAAAAGATGAAAAAAGCAAAATAAATGCCATAATGTTTGCTCGTGATACATTCAATTTAAAGTTTAATCCAACCGACGGAACAAAAGTACTTGTCCACGGAAGAGTAAGTATTTATGAACAAGCAGGAAATTATCAAATCTATGTTGATGAAATGGAAGAAGACGGAATTGGTAATCTATATAAAAAATATGAAGAATTAAAGAAAAAACTTGAATTAGAAGGATTATTTGATCAAGAACATAAAAAAGTAATACCTTTTTTTCCAAAAAGAGTAGGTGTTATAACAGCAAAAACCGGAGCAGCTATTAGAGATATCGTAACAACAATAAAAAGAAGATGCCCAATAACAGAAATAATTGTTTTTTCAAGTTTAGTTCAAGGTGATGGCGCTAAAGAAGATATTGTTAGAAACATTCATCTTGCCGAAAATTACAATATAGACACACTAATAGTAGGTCGTGGCGGTGGATCAATTGAAGATTTATGGCCGTTCAATGAAGAAATTGTCGCGCGTGCAATATATAAATGTAATATTCCAATAATAAGTGCCGTAGGCCACGAAACCGATTTTACAATTGCTGATTTTGTAGCCGATGCCAGAGCTGCAACACCAACAGCCGGAGCTATGATAGCAACTCCCGTATTAACCGATTTAATAAAACATAATGATCAATTAAAAATAAGATTAAATGAAACAATTTTGAAAAAAATTAAAATTTTTAATTTAGAACTAGATAGATTTAAAAACTCATATATTTTAAAAAATCCTATGATTATGTATGATAACAAAAAACAAAAATTAATTATGTATAGTGATAAATTAAATGGATTAATCAATAATATAATCATAAATAAAAAAAATAAACTAAACATATTGCATAATAACCATATCATTATAAATCCACTAACACTATATAATGATAAAATAAAATATCTAGACAAATTAAATGAAAAATTACTTGTAATAAATCCTTTAAACACTTTAAAAAGAGGATACAGTGTATTATATAAAGATAATTCTACAATTAATTCAATTAAAAAATTAAAAATAAATGATAAAATTAAAATTAAATTAGTTGATGGATTAGTTGATGCAAGTATTGATAAAATGGAGGAAGAAAAATGAAAAAGAAAACATTTGAAGATAAATTAATGGAATTAGAAGCTATTATAGCTGAACTTGAAAATGGTACATCAACACTTGATGATTCTTTTAACAAATATAAAGAAGCAATGGATTTACTTAAATCTTGTGATGAAGAATTAAAAGGTGTTGAAGAAAAAGTAAGTAAAATTGTTGCAAGTAATGGTGAACTTGAAGATTTTGAAGTTAAAGAATAAATTATTAGAAACTTTACATTTAGTAAAGTTTTTTTGTATAAAATTAAAAGATAAAGATAAAATAATTAAAAAGTCAAAAAATTATGGTAGTTTTTGTATTAATAAAAAATTATAAAAATCAAATAATAATAATGTAGTCTGTTAGGAGATGAAATAGTGCATTTAAAAAAAGCCTTGATTATGCTTCTTCTACTAGTTATTTTACCATTTAATATATATGCTTATTCAGATTATATTTATGCTGGCGGTGAAACTGTTGGTATAAGAGTTAATAGTAATGGTGTACTTGTTGTTGGAACTTATAGTTTAGATAAGAAAAATAAAATAAATTTACAAGTTGGAGATGTTATTAATACAATTAATAACAAAAGTATTAGTTCAAGCACAGATTTTATCGATTCAATTAAAGGCAAATCTGTTGTAAGTGTTGGCTATATTAGAGGTAATAAGGAATACAAAACAGATTTGAATATTGTATTAGAAAATGGAGTATATAAATCGGGTTTATATGTAAAAGATAGTATAACAGGTATTGGGACACTAACATATATAGATCCACAAACAAGACTATTTGGGGCTTTAGGACACGAAATAATTGAAAAGACTACAGGAAAGTTATTTAATTCAAATAGCGGTTCCATTTTTGAATCAACTATAACCGGAATCACGGTAAGTTCAAGAGGAATACCAGGAAGCAAAAATGCAAGATACTATTCTGATAGTGTTCTTGGATCAGTTTTTGAAAATACAAACAAAGGTATATTTGGTAATTATACAGGTAAAATTGCCAATAAAAAACTATATAAAGTAGCAAGCTTTAATGAAATTAAAACCGGAAATGCTAAAATATTAACAGTTTTAGATGGGACAAAAGTAGAAGAGTTTGATATAACTATTGAAAGAATAAATAAAGGTGACATCAAAAATATTTTATTTGAAATTTCCGATAAAAATCTAATTAAAAAAACAGGTGGTATCGTGCAAGGAATGAGTGGTAGTCCGATTATACAAGACGATAAAATAATTGGTGCAGTTACTCACGTAATTATTGATAATCCTATAAAAGGATATGGTGTATATATTGGTTCAATGTTAGAAGAAGCAGAAAATTAGAAAGAATTAATTTCTTTCTTTTTTGTATGAAAAATCCGTTTTTTTTAATATTTTTTTAAAAATTTCAAGATTTTACTTGCTTTTTAATTTGACAATGATTATAATAAATAACCACAAGAGGTTAATATATACATTTGAGTGTACATATTCTAAAAAAAATCAAATAAGATAAAGTAGAGGTGGCTTATTAATGAATAAGGAACTTAAAAAGATGAGCAGAAAAGAATTGCTTGAAATATTACTTGAACAAGCAAAACGAATCGAAGAATTAGAGAACAAAATTGAAAAATTAAATGAAAAACTCGAATCAAAAAAAGTAATATTTAAAAATGCCGGTTCACTTGCTGATGCATCACTTCAATTAAGTGGAATATTTAATGTTGCGCAAGAAGCTGCCGAAATATATTTAAATAATATAAAAGAATTAAAAGAAAAAGGGGAAAAAGAATTAGAAGAAAAAACAAATAAAATGTTAAAAGACACAGAAAGAAAATGCAAAAAGAGAGAAAAGGAAGCAAATGAGCTTCTTCGTAATGTTGAATTAGAAGTCAAAAATATTGTTAAACAAAATCCGGAAATTAAAGAAAAAGTAGAGGATTTAAGAAAATTTAAAGGTAGAAGAAAATGAATAAATTAAATGTTAATGATATTGAAAATGAACTAAAAAGGGAAACATACAAATCTAAATATAATAGAATATTAAGGAGTACAATTTATGGCCTTATAATAGTAGTCGCCGTAGCAACTATTATTGCCTCATTACTTATGCCTGTAGTTGAAATAAGCGGTTCCTCAATATCGCACCTTGTTTGTATTATGGTTCAATTTATACAAATAACATGATAATATGTGGCCATTCCTATAAAAAACATTTCAAATATTTAAGCAAATTAAAACAAGGAGACTATGTAATATTCACAGATGTTTTAAACAATCAATATATATATGAAGTAGAAGAAACCCTTGTACTACCACAAACAAGTGTTGATGAAATGATAAATAATGATTTTGATTTAACACTTTATACCTGTACAACTGATGGAATGAATCGAATAACAATTAGATGTAATATGATAAATAAGCCTTTTTAGGCTTATTTGACTTTTATAAAATAAACTACTATAATAATACTTGAGGAGTTATTATGAAAATAAACATCAGAAAAAAAGCCTTATCTATATTATGTGCATCTTGCGTACTTGTAACAAGTAATGTATTTGCTGATATCAAAACAGAAAATGATTATGTACAAGCTAAAACAGATGTAAATGTAAGATATGGTGAATCAACTAAAAGTAATAAAATTGGGTTATTTCAATATAAAGATACAGCATATAGAATTCTATCAAGCGATAACTGGGATTTAGTTAGATATAACGATACAATCGGTTATGTAAGTCACGAATATGTAAAAGTTAATGAAAAAGATGAATGCTCTCCATATGAATATACAGAAGTTAAAGATATCTTATATACGACTGCAAATGTTAATTTTAGACTAGGCCCATCAATATATGATACCAAAATTGATTTAATTAAAGCAAATACTGAAATTATACCAATTGCAATCACAAACAATAATTGGTATGTAGTAAAATACAACGGAAAAATAGGATTTGTATCCGGTGAATTTGTAAGATCATATAGCGAAGAAATAAAAAAACAATTTCCTGTAGAAAATGTTTCAATCCAAAAAATAGTATATGCCAATCAAAAAGACTTTATTTATGACACAAATGGTACGATAATCGGCTATTTAGAAAAATATGAAGGAGCATATCTATTAGAAAGAAACAAAGACTATTCACTTATTAAAACAGATAAATATGCCGGCTATGTCGCAAATAATATATTAAAAGAAGTAGAAGGAAAATTAATTGAAATTGATTTAACCGATCAAATAGTTTCTCTATACTGTGAAAATGACATATTAATGCGCTCAAAAACCGTAACAGGTAAGAATAGCACACCAACAAACATTGGAAGCTTTAAAATCTATGCCAAAGAAAAAGACCGCTACCTAAAAGGAGCTGACTACAATTCACACGTAGACTTTTGGATGCCATTTGATGGTGGAATCGGTTTACACGATGCCACTTGGAGAAAACAATTTGGCGGTGAAATATATAAGAAAAACGGAAGCCACGGATGCGTTAATTTACCTTACGATGTAGCAGAATATATATATAATAATGTCAAAGTAGGCACAAAAGTATTAGTACATAAATAAAAAGCAACAACTTGCTTTTTTTTTCTAAAAATGATAATATATATTTGGAGTTGAAGATATGATAAATAATAAAAAAATCAAAAAAATACTAGCAAGTTCACTTATTTTAGTTACATTATCAGCGCCCCTAACTATAAAAGCTGATGAAGAGTATACCTTCAAAAAAGGTGATACATTTAATAGAATATGTTTTATAAAATATCGTGATTTAAAATATAATTATCGCGTTCTTATGTATAACGGTTTAGAAGAAATGGACTTAAAAGAAGGAACAAAAATTGTTTTCCCAAGCGAAGAAACCTTAAATAGTTATAGCTTTTGGTATAAAGTAAAAGAAAATGAAGATTTATCATTAATCGCACTTAAGTTTTATGGTGACATTCTTTTAGGATCATTACTTGGGGAATACAATTGTCTAGATAAAGAAATAAAAGAAAATGATGTACTATTTATTCCTTCATTTAATGAATTAATGGAATTAAATAATGCTTGTTCTAGAAAGGTAAATAAATATGTTAGAAAAAGAAACGTTTAGAGAATATGACATAAGAGGAATATATAATGTTACTCTTAATGATGAAACAGGTTATTTAGTAGGTAAAAGTTATGGCTCGAAAGCACTTGAAATGGGTGCAAAGGAAGTAATAGTTGGACATGATAACCGTTTATCTAGCCCAAGTATTCATAAAAAAATGATTCAAGGACTATTAGAAACGGGCATTAATATTATTGATTTAGGCCTTGTTACAACACCAATGTTATATTTTGCCCGAAAACACCTTAATAACCCATTCGGTATTATGATTACAGCAAGTCACAACCCAAAAGAATATAATGGATTTAAATTTTCCTTCACAAGTATCGGAAATGCTTATGGAAAAGATATAGAAAACTTTTATGAATATACTAAAAAAGGTGATTTTAAAACCGGTAATGGTACCTTAAAACAAATAAATATCGAAGATGATTATGCAAACTACATTATTAAATCATTAAATCTTGGAAATAAAAAAATAAAAGCTGTATTTGATCCGGGAAATGGAACAGGCTCAATTATAATTAAAAAAATTATCTCCAAGTTACCAATTGAAGCAGTATATATTAATGACATAAGTGATGGTAATTTTCCTAATCATCACCCAGACCCAAGTGTTCGCGCTAATATGAAAATGTTAGAAGACAAAGTATCGGAACTAGGATTTGATATCGGAGTTGCTCTTGATGGAGACGCCGATAGAGTAGGAATAGTAGACAAAAATGGTCAAACTATATCAATTGATATTGTAATGGCTATGGTTTATAAATATTTAAATAATAATTTAAAATATAGAAATGCTTTATTTGACGTAAAATGTTCAAGAACATTAATTGATGAATTAAAAAAATTAAAAATAAAACCAATTATGTATCGCACAGGAGCATCTTATACAAATATGATGATGCAAACAGGTGAATTTGATTTTGGTGGTGAATATTCCGGACATCTCTTCTTTAAAGATAAGTTTTATGGATTTGATGATGGATTATATGCCGGTCTTAGAATGATTGAAATCCTA
Organism: Firmicutes bacterium CAG:884; assembly: GCA_000433875.1. GTDB lineage: Bacteria > Bacillota_I > Bacilli_A > RF39 > UBA660 > CAG-884. The sequence goes on along the minus strand of HF993346.1, from coordinate 59,129 downwards.
TCAAACGGAATCAGTTTTGAAGAATTAAGAAGTGATTTTAATAAATACTATTCTACAGATGAAATGTTTATAGAAGTAAAAGAAGAAAATAAAAAAAATATCTTAAACAAAATAAAAGAATATGTTGATGAACAAAACTATAAATATGAGAATATTGACGGAATTAGAGTAGAATTTGAAAATGGATTCGCTTTAATTAGATCTTCTAATACAACACCAAGATTATCATTAAGGTTTGAAGCTAAAAGTTTAGAAGAATTAGAAGAAATAAAAAATGAATTTATGAACTTATTGGAGGTGGTAAAATGAAAAAATTTATTAATGAGTTTAAAACATTCATATCAAGAGGAAACGTTTTAGATTTAGCAGTCGGCGTTATTATCGGTGGTGCATTTAATACAATCGTTAATTCACTTGTAAATGATATATTTATGCCTATAATAGGTATAATAATCGGAGGAATTAACTTTTCTGGTTTAGTATTAAAAATAGGGGAAGCAACAATAAAATATGGCTTATTTATTCAAAACATAATTAATTTTTTAGCAACAGCATTCTGCTTATTCTTATTAGTTAGAGTTATTAATAACTTCCATAAAATGAAAGAAAAGAATGAGAAAAAAGAAGAAAAGAAAGAAGAAGCACCTAAGAAAAGTGATGAAGTTGTTTTACTTGAAGAAATTAGAGATTTATTAAAAAAGGACTAAAAAGTCCTTTTTTTCATCTGCCTTCAATAGCATATATAATTAGTGGCACTGCACTTGATGCAACCATTAATATCAACATAATCCATACTACTATTTTTGTTACATTATGTTTCTTTTTAGGTGGCATATTTTTCTTATTTTTTTTCACATTCACACCTCATATTAATTATATAATATTTTTTATAAAAAAGGAATATATTTTAAATATTTTAATAAAATTAATTGGGTGATTTAATGAACAAGATAATTATGTTTTTCAAAGAAAACAAAAAAAGTTTATATTTTATATTTACAATAGCCTTAGTAGGACTAGCAGCTGGAATATGTTTCTATTTCTTTATTTCTTATAGTGATAAAACAAAGTGTATTGATTTTATTAATAAATATCTAAATTATATAAAAAACAAAAAATATTTTACCCTATTCTTAAGGAGTCTAATATTTAATCTAATTATTTTAGTTCTAATATTTATATGTGCCTTTTCAATTACCGGTTTCTTTACAAGTACGCTTGTATTTTTTGCAAAAAACTTTGTAACTGGTTTATATATAACATTAATAATGAAAACAACTAACTATTATACAGCAAGTATAGCATATTTCTTACCATCAGGCTTTATATATCTATTATTATTTAGCATTATGCTTTTATTTTCACTTTCAATATCAACTAATTTAATATTTTCTTTATTTAAAGGAAAAACAATTAATTTTAAAAATGTCAGTAAAAAATATTTATTTGTTTTTTTAATTATATTTGGCATTTCTTTTATATTTTCGTTATATGAAGGATTTATTTTACCAAAAATATTGTTAAATTTTATATAAAATAGTATAATATCTTTGGTGATTTTTATGGAAAAAGTTGTAATTGGGATGAGTGGAGGCGTAGATAGTAGTGTAGGTGCCATTCTACTTAAAAAAGCTGGATATGAAGTAATTGGTTTGTTCATGAGAAATTGGGATAGTATGGTTAATAATGATTTTAACGGTAATCCTAATTTAGATAACAATATATGCCCACAAGAACAAGATTATAATGATGCCGTTAAAGTATGTGAAAAAATAGGTATTCCTTTACATAGAGTAGATTTTGTTAAAGAATATTGGGATTATGTATTTACTTATTTTTTAGATGAATTAAAAAAAGGAAGAACCCCTAATCCAGATATAATGTGCAACAAATATATTAAGTTTGATATGTTTGTTAAAGAAGCTAAAAAATTAGGTGCTGACAAAATCGCGACTGGTCATTATGCTAGATGTATAGATGGTAAACTCTATAAAGCAATTGATACAAATAAAGACCAAAGTTATTTTTTATCACAAGTTAATAAAGATATGTTTAAAGATGTATTATTTCCACTTGGTGATATATGCAAGCCTGAAGTTAGAAAGATTGCATCAGAATATGGTCTTGTAACTGCTAGTAAAAAAGATTCAACTGGAATATGTTTTATAGGTGAAAGAAACTTTAAACAATTTCTATCGAATTATTTGCCCAATAAACCAGGTATTGTTGTTGATATAGATACAAAAAATAAAGTTGGTGAACATATTGGTTTAATGTATTACACAATCGGTCAAAGAAAAGGTTTAAATATTGGTGGAAATACCGATAAAATGTTTGTTGTTGGAAAAGATTTAAATAAAAATATTTTATATGTAGCTTTTGGTGAAGAAAACAAATATTTACTTTCTTATAGTGCACATATAAGTGATATTAACTTTCTATCAGATAAAAGGCCTGAAAAATGTGCAGCAAAATTTAGATATAGACAACCTGATATAGATGTTCAAGTTGAATACTTAGACGATAATAATATACTTGTTAAATACCCGCAAGGAGTAAAAGCTGTAACACCAGGACAAGCCTGTGTTTTATATCTAAATGATGAATGTATTCTTGGTGGTATTATTGAAGAAGTTTATGATGAGTCGAATAATAAAATATCATATGTATAATATGGTGTTTTTATAATATTTATTTACTTTTACTTGACATTTATTTGCTTTGTGGTAAAATTATAATTGGAGGGTATGAAGTATGGAAAAATTAAATGACATTTTACACGAACTTGGCATTTCTAAAGTAAAACTTGCAAAGTTTTTAGGTGTTTCAAGACAAATGATATATAACTATTTAGAAATGGATGATATAAATAAATGGCCAAAAGATAAGAAAGTTTTACTTTTGAATCTACTTGGAATAAAATCAGTTGATGAAATAGAAAACATAAAAGTTGATACAGATTATATTATGGATGTTGAAACAAGAATAAATAATTTATTTGAAAATTCAACAACAAGTTCTATTAATGATGGCAATAGTTTACTAAATGGAATTGGTAAAAATCAAAAAGAACTATTAAAAAATGTTATAGAAGCATTAAAAGAAAGATTAGAAGGCGACGATGAAGAATGTGAAGAAGGATACTATACTGTTAAGTATTTATATCATTTCTTACAATCAATTGATACATCTAAAGAACTTAAATATATGTTAGCATATGTTTCAAAAGCAGCTGGATTTACTAAACCAATGGAATTCGCATTTAATGAACAAGATCAATTTATATTTGAAAGTATTTTATTCTCAGCAATGACTTTATATGGAAATAAGAATGTAAGTGAAACAAAAATTGCTGAATCACACAAAAGATTCGTTGACCAAATAGAACATAAAATGGAAGAAAAAATGAGTCGTACTTTAGAACTTAATTCTGCTAAAGTTCAAGCGTTAAAAGAACTTAACTATACTGAAATAAATGAAAAGAATGCTGCAGAAGTATTGGAAAAGATCGCTGAAATACAATCAAGAAAAGTAACAAATTAGGCCAAGATAAAATGACGTTTTTAATAGTAATATTAGCTATTTGGTGTGCTCTTTGTGAGTTTGCAAAGAAACACTAATAAACACATAGAAAAAAACCAAATGAATAAACTTTCTTATTTAATATCTTAACATTTACTTTACATATAATAGTAGAGTAGGGAATACGAATAATTTTTAGACATATTCGTATTTTTTATAGTATAAACTCAATATTATCACAAAAAATATCACCTATTCATTTAAAACTATTTATTTTTAAAAGTAAATAAGTGTAATAAAAAATTTCAACTATAACACCAATTTAAATACATATTAAATAAATATATTAAAAATAAAATAAAAATATTTAAAAAAAAATAATATTAATTTTATAATTATTTATTAAACAAAAAAATAAAATTATTGATGAATTAAAAAAAACAATTAAAAGAGAATCAAAATAAAAAGTAATCACATAAAATCAAATATATATATATTACATACTAATATATATGAATAATATAGTATTATAATAAAACCACATTATGTTAACTAGCATATTTTTATTTTGAATTAAGCTTTATAATTATTCATCTTTTTTAAATATATCTAACTTCCGATAATGTATGTTATGTTAACTTCTATAAATTGGAAAATAAAACTGTTATATTCCCTATTTATTTGTTAATAATAATATTGGGTGATTAAAAATGAAAAAAGCAGAAAAGAAAGCTAAACAAAATGCAAAAAATAATAGCAAAGCTTTAGATAATAACTGTAGATGCAATGATTGCAAATGTAATGATTGCAAATAAATTACCTAAAAAGACAGAACCATAATTGGTTCTGTTTATTCATGTGGATGACTATTATATTGTTCTCTTAAATGTTCATCAGATATATGAGTATATATTTGAGTTGTCTTAATCGATGAATGACCAAGCAATTCTTGTATAACTCTCAAATCCGCCCCATTATTGAGTAGGTGAGTTGCGAAGCTGTGTCTCAGTGTATGAGGTGAAACATCTTTATTAATCCCCTTCTCTTTTAATAAACTTTTTAAATTTTTAAACAATCCTTGCCTTGTTAATTTATTACCATGATTATTCAAAAACAAATAATCATTTTTTTTATTTTTAAGCATCTTATATCTGTATTCATTAATATAAATATTTAAAGCTGCAACAGCAACATTTCCCATAGGAATAATTCTTTCCTTTGAACCCTTACCAAATACCTTAACAATATCATTAGTTAAATCAATATCATATAATTTCAAATTAACAGTTTCACTAATTCTAAGACCACTAGCATACATTAGCTCTAATATAGCCTTATTTCTTGCGGAAAAGGCATCTACAGGCTTTATATCAAGCAATCTATCTACCTCTTCATATGAAAGAACAGAAGGCAGTTTACTACTTAATTTAGGCATATCAATATTATAAAATATATTTTTCCCTACTACCTTTTCAATAATTAAATAATTATAAAAACTCTTTAAAACCGTTAAAGTATAAGAAACAGTCCTCGGACAATTAACCTTCCTTAAATCATTTAAAAATAAATTAATCTGTTTTTCAGTTATATATTTATAATCTATATTATTTTTATTAATAAAACTATCATACTTTTTTAAAGCATTTGCATATGAACTAATTGTATTCGCACTATATTTTTTTTCATACTCTAAATATTTCAAATAATTATATATATATTCCATATCTATCACTAGTATTATTATATCATTTTTATAACAATTTGTATTTAAAAATAGAGCAAAATAATGTATAATTATTAAAGAAAGGTGATATTATGGAACCACTTGCAGTTAAAATGCGACCAAAGTGTTTAAATGAAGTTATAGGACAATCACACCTAATAGGAGAAGGAAAAATACTATCAAATATTGCAAAGAACAAAAGACTTTTTTCAATGATACTATATGGTAAACCAGGAATTGGTAAAACAACAATTGCATTAGCATTAGTAAATGAAATGGGCTTAAAATATAGAATGTTAAATGCTACAATTAACAATAAAAAAGATTTTGACATAGTAGCCGAAGAAGCCAAAATGTATGGCGGTATTGTTGTTTTAATGGATGAAATTCATAGACTAAATAAAGATAAACAAGATTTATTACTACCATACCTAGAAAATGGTCTAATCACATTGATAGGAATGACAACATCTAACCCATATCATTCAATTAATCCCGCAATAAGAAGTAGATGTCAAATATTTGAATTAAAAGAATTAACAAAAGAAGATATTGTAATCGGTCTAAAAAGAGCATGTCAAAATGAAGCATTAGAAAATATAAAAATAACAGATGATAATCTATTATATATAGCATCATTATCTGGCGGTGACCTAAGATTTGCATATAACATACTTGAAATGGCATATGTTGCAACCGATGATTATAATGTAACATTAGATGTAATAAAAAGCATCAATTCTAAAAAAGTAATTTTTAGTGATGCCAATGGTGATGGCCATTACGACCTATTAAGTGCCTTTCAAAAATCAATTAGAGGATCTGATGTAGATGCTGCACTTTATTATCTAGCACGTTTAATCGAAAGTGAAGACTATGATAGTATTTATAGAAGAATGACCGTAATAGCCTACGAAGACATAGGACTTGCTAATCCAATTATTGGTGTTAAAGTTGATGCTTGTATAAATGCTTGTGAAAGAATTGGCTTTCCAGAAGCTAGAATACCATTATCCGTTATGATAATAGATATGGCCTTAAGTCCTAAATCAAATAACGGTTACATGAGTTTAGATAAAGCAATAACCGCAATTGAAACAAGCGATACCGGTAATGTACCAAATCACATCAAAACATCATCACCAGATTATAAATATCCCCATGACTATCCAAATCATTTTGTAAAACAACAATACTTACCAGATAAAATTAAAAACGCAAAATTTTTTGAACCTAAAGTAAGTAGTAAATATGAAGCATCATTAGTTGAATACTATAAAAAAATAGAAGAATTAAAAAAATAATTCCTCTATAAATTAATTATAAATAATTCAAGTGCATTAACAGGAACAACCTTTCCTGTTTTTATATTTTCATCAAGTTCACCAATGTTAATCAAAGTATTTAATAGTTTATCTTTTGAGTACTTTTTAGCAGCTATACCAGCTAATTGTATAGGATAACTTTTCGTCTCAAGCTTATTTGCAATATCATTAACAGTAAAGCCTTTTTCACTAAGTACCTTTACTTGATACATTAATCTTATTTTAGATGCTATAACAATGAGTATTTTAATAGGTTCTTCTTTTTGATTAAGTAAACTAAAATACTCATTTAAAGCAAGATCTTTTTCTTTATTAATTATATGATCAATAAACTTAAAAAAATCAATTTCTTCATATTTATTAATCTCTAAAACATCTTCTTTTGTTATTTCCTTTGTATCATATTTATATGTTTTTAATTTTTCAATTTCATTTATCAAAACAGCAGTATTATCCCCTACTCTATCTATTAAAATATTAATACTTTCTTTATCAATTTTATAACCATCAAACCTATCTTTAATAATATCTAAATTATTTACTTTATTAAACTCATAAAAAATACCTTTATTTTTAAGTAATTTAGTTATTTTCTTAGTTTCCATCAATTTCTCACGATAATATTTAAACACTATAACCGTATTAGGATTAATATTATTAAGGTAATCTTCTAATACGCTCGTATCAATATTAGGTTCACCTTCTTTAGCCATCGATAAAAAATAAGGATTATTTACGACAATATACTTTTTATCATCTAACAATGATATCATTGAAGCATCAAACAAAATATCTTTTAAATTATCAAATTCTAAATCATATGTTATAGGATTTTTTGTTAGTTCTTTTACCTTTTGATCAACTAAATATTCTTCTTTACCATATACTACATATATCATTATTTACTCCTTGTTTTTCATAATTTCTAGTATTTTTTCAAAATTATCATCATCTGCGATTTTATTTTTTTTAATTATTCCACATTTATCACATTTATATATTATTTTATATGTATCTTTACTTTTTTCAACATCAATCGGTCTTAATACACCTTTACATAAAGAAGCTCTATCACCAGGATTATTATCTAAATGTTTAGAACATAAACAATATTTACAATGATCACGAGCTGTATAATTTAATTTATCTACATTTTTTCCACATATTTCACATATAAATGATTCATCTATCATATTAAACTTCTTCATAACAAAATCAAAACTCCTAAAATGATTCTATATATACCAAATGGTATAAAATTATTATTTTTTATATATTTTAGTAAAAACTTAATTACAAATATGGATGTTATAAAGGCTGATACAGTACCAAACATTAATGATAAAGCTTCACTTTCAGCAAATACAAATCCAAACTTAAATAGTTTAAGAAAACTTGCACCAAACATTACTGGAACCGACATTAAAAATGTAAATTCTGTACTTTTTTCTCTTGATATTCCAAGTAAAAGAGCCGTTATAATAGTTATTCCCGATCTTGACGTTCCAGGAAATATAGCAGCTATTACCTGTGCCAAACCAATTATAAACGCTGATTTATAAGTTATTTCCTTATTACCAGGTTTATTATACTTTTCTACAACAATAAATAATATTCCAACTATTATAAGTGCAAAAGCAATTGATGTTTTATTATAAAAATATTTTTCAAATACTTCATCAAATAAAATGCCAACTATTGCTGATGGAATGCAAGATATAATTATCATTAACCATAATTTAATGCATTCCTTGTAATTCTTATTAAATGGCCATAATTTATTAAAATAAAGCAAAACTACTGCCATAATTGCGCCAAACTGAATTACAACCTCAAACAAACTCCAAAATTCACTTGTTACATTTAGAGGTAATAAACTCTTTAATAATATTAAATGTCCAGTTGAACTTATTGGTAACCATTCTGTTATACCTTCAAGCACTCCATATATAATTGTTTTCACTTAATCAGTCCTTTTCGAATATTTGCATCCACAATAATCTTGTCTATATAAATTATATTCTTTAGACAAAACAATAGACCTTTTATATCCTTCGTTTTTCTTAAAGTCTGATATTAAAAATTTTGAATTATATTTTTGTTCTAATTCTTTACCAATTTCATTAATAAAATTTGCATTCTTATGAGGACTTACACTTAAAGTAGTTCCAAAATATTCGTATTTATCATCAGCAAGAGATGCCGTTTTTTCAATTCTAAGCTTATAACACTTGTAGCATCTACTTCCACCTTCTCTTTCGCCTTCAAGTCCTTCTACTACCCCACTATATAAATCATTATCATATTGAACATCTAATATAGATATATTAGGATGAACATTCTTAATAAAATTAATTTGCTCTTCTTTTCTCTTTAAATATTCATTAATTGGTTCTATATTAGGATTATAATAAAGAACCGTTATTTTAAAATAAGGTTCTAAATATTCAAGTACATATGAAGAACAAGGAGCGCAGCAGGAATGAAGGAGTAATGTTGGTTTATGATCTAAAGTACTGATTAACTTTTCTAGTTCCTTTTGATAATTCATAGTTCCTCCTATTTATAATATACAACAGTATTCATTATTTCATTTATATCTTTTTCATTTACAGAAACAAATGAAAATACATATATCGCTTCTTTATCTATTATAGCATATTCCTTAGCTTGATTATTAACTATATAATAATATTTTATATTATTAATTGTTTCTTCTTTATATTCTTCCGTGCCAATATATTTTAAATAATCTTCTAGTGTATTATTGTTTAAAACATACTTATTTGTTTTAAATTCTTCTAAAGTTTTAGTATATTTTCCTTTTTCTGTTTCATTCCATTCATCAGTTAATCTAAAAGTAAATCTATTATCAAATATATAAGTTTCTGTTGGATGATTAACTACATCTACTTTATCATCACTAGGTTTTGGACTAGGTTTAACTGAACAATCTTTATATAAACACTTTATCTTGTCAAAATTAAAATATATTAATAATCCTAACAAAATTAATACTAAAGGAATAAATAATAAGAAATATTTTTTCTTTTTTCTAACCTTAACTTTGCCGACGTTTTCCCCAGTTAAGTTATTATCTAACTTTACTTCCTCACCATCTATTACATCAAGTTCCTTTTTTGAACCCTCAATTTCCATTTCTTCAGCATCATCAACATAAGTTTCTTCCTTTTTTGGCATTTCCATTAAACTCTCAAGAGTTTCATTTTGTTCCGGAACATATTCTTTTCCAACTTCAAATCCACAGCCCAAACATACTTTTGAGCCTTCTTTTAGTTCAGTTCCACATCTTACGCATTTCATTTTAAATCACCTATTTACAAGATAAACCTTGACTTTCGAGAATCTTAATAACTTCACTCTTATTATTTCCAAGATAACTTTTCAAATAATCATTGACTTCAACTTTGTTTTTATAACACTTAACTTTATCACCTAAAGTCGCGCATACTTGTTTAGCAAGTGCTTCTTCTTCATATTCACTTACACTTGTTGCTTTTGTTAGTTTTTCGCCTTCAAAATAAAGTTCTACATTTGTTTTAAAAACATCGCTTTTCTCTGTACATACAACATCTGGTTTCTTAGAACATCCAACCATTAATAAAATTGCTAATACTAATATAACTTTTTTCACGTTTTATCCTCCTTAATTATTATATCATTTTAATCATTTACTTACAATTATAATTATTATTTTCTAGATATTCTATTAACCCATCCGTTTTTATAAAATCTCTATTTAAATAATCTTTATAATTATTATAAACCACTCTATTTTTATCACATTCAACACTTATATCAGTTAATTTTAAAAGTGTGCAATAATTAGTGCTTTCTTCTTCATTTTTAAATACTTTTTCAACTTCAATACTTTTAATACTATTTTTCTTTTCTTTTATTATTACATTTACCTCTTCATTTGAGCATTTTATTTGTTTTGAACAACCAACTAATAATAATATAAATATAAGATATCTTTTCTTCATTTTAATCACATATAAATTATATCTATTTTAAACAAATTTTACAAGTAGGTTTCCCTAAATTTTTTATATAGTTTTTTATTTTTTTCATATATTATATTTGTTTTAATATTATTTCCTTTTTTATAATCATATTCATCATATGACTCATTTAATTTTTTAAACATACATTTCATACATTCTTGCAAATTTCTTCTGTTAGCATAATAACTAATTAAATATGCTAAATCACCATTATCCATTTGATGAAAGTTTTTAGCATAATAATTTACTGGAATAAAATTATTATTGTTTGTTCTTAAAACACCTTCATAATAATTATATGAAATATTATTTGCAGTATCTAAATAATAGGTTTTATTATTATAATCAACCATTGTAATCATATGCCTTGGTTTATCATCACTACCATATTCTAAACAAAACAAATCGAATGCTTCATACCCTAAACATTTAAAAATATCCGTAGTAAACTGCGCAATATGTCTGCAAACACCATTTCCATTTATAACTTGATAAGAAGAAAATTCTAATCTTTCGCTTGAAACATTGATATTTTTAAAATTCTTCTTATATGATAAATGCCCTTTATTTAAAACATCATTCAAAAAGTGCATTATATCTTTTGGATCAGTTATATTTAATTCTTTAATACAAGAACATACATTATTTATTATCGCATCATATAATCTTTTTCTTTCCTTTAATACACTCCTTAAATCAATATTCTTTAAATCCTTATTAATATTCTTTACTCCAGAATACAATGCATCAGTTTCCATTAGCATACAAATAGCAGCAACACTTCCAGATAACGTATCAAACCATAAACCATCGTTTATATAACACATACCATTTATAGCAGCCGTTAAACCTATTATATTTATGGCCGAAGCAAAAAAGGTTTCCAAATTATTAGCAATAAATCTTTTATTATGATAATCTCTTAAATCGCCATAATATTTCATAGAAATCACCTAGTTATATTATATCATTGTAAAGTTTGTTTGTAAAACTATTTATTTTTATTTGAGGGTGTGCTATAATTTTAATATTAGGAGGATAAGAATGGATAAAATATATGTTTTTGGTCATAAAAAACCTGATACTGACTCAGTTACAAGTGCAATTGCTTATTCTAAACTTAAAAATATGTTAGGGGTAAAATGTGAACCTAGAGTTTTAGGAGATATTAATAATGAAACTAAATATGTTTTAAAGCATTTTAAAATGGAACTTCCAAAATATTTAAACGATGTTAAGGTTCAAATTAAAGATTTAAACTACCGCAAAGGATGTTTTATTGATGCAAAAGAATCAATTTATGATGCATATAGATATATGATGTCAAGATTTATTAGTTCCGTTCCCGTTTCAGTTAATGGTTACTTTAATGGCGTTTTATCAATGAAAGATATAACAACTGATTATATTAATTGTAGTAAAAAAGAACTTGTATCAACCTATAATCATACCTTAAATGCTTTAGGCGGTGAACAACTCTTAAAGTTTACTGATATATTTTCATATAATATAGTCGCCCCATTTAAAGTAAGTGAAGCATTTTTAAAAGATACAGTTTTAGATGAAAATACTTGTTTAATAGTTGGTGATAGATTAAATATAATAGAAACAGCAATTAATAATAATGTTGGATTAATAATATTAACAGATAATTTAGAGCTTAAAAATTCATTACTTGATTTAGCTAAAAAAAATAGAGTTAATATTATAAGAACATCTAAAGATTATTTTGAAGTTATAAAATTAATTGGGTTCGCGAATCTAATTAGTACGGTTAATTATGAAAAAACCATTGTTTGTTTTAAGGAAGAAATGAATGTTGATGATGCACTTGATGCAATTAGGATTAACCATCATAACTACTATCCTATTATTGATGAAGAAAATAAATGTTTGGGTTTATTAAAAGTATCTGATCTTGATGAAAAGATGCCTAAAAAAGTTATTTTAGTTGATCATAACGAAGAATCGCAAAGTGCTGATGGCTTAAATGAAGCAGATATTCTTGAAATAATTGATCATCATAAAATAGGCACAATTGGTACTGATAGACCTATCAATTTTAGAAATATGACTGTAGGTAGTACAAATACAATTATTTATACTTTATATAAAGAACACAATGCTCAAATTGATAAAGATATAGCTGGTATTATGGCATCAGGTATAATATCAGATACTCTACTTTTAAAATCACCTACTACTACTCCACTTGATGTTAAAGCATTAAATGAACTTTCCGTTATAGCAGGTATAGACTATGAAACATTTGGTTTAAAAATGTTTAAAAACGGTTCTATATTTGCAGGTAAAACAAAAGAAGAAATATTCTTCCAAGATTTCAAATCATTTGATATCGATGATAAAAAAGTTGGTGTTAGTCAGGTTTTAACTACTGATTTTGATAGCTTCTTAAATCAAAAGAATGAATATATTAATTTAATAGAAGAGATTGCCTTTGACAAAAATTATAATGTTCTTGCTATGTTTGTTACAGATATTATAGGAGAATGTTCTTATATATTCTACAATAAATCTTCACAAAATATATTTAACTTCTGTTTTGATGAATGTTATCAAGGCAAGAAATTAGATGGTTTTGTATCAAGAAAGAAACAAATAATACCTTTAATTATGAAAGCATTAGGACACAGATAAAAACTATTAGGATTACCTAATAGTTCTTTTTGCATAAATATTTAAATTATTTTGAATTATAAAATCAATTAATTCATCATTTGATAAAGATTCAATGTATGCAATTATAGCATACTTATTTGGTAACATAGATGAACCAACATAATTTATTAAATCTTCTCTCAACTCTTGAATATTTGTTTCCATAATTAACATCAACCTTTTTTAACAAAAAACTCGAGAAACTCGAGAAACAATCATATGGTAGCGAGAGGGGGATTCGAACCCTCGACATCACGGGTATGAACCGTGTGTTCTAGCCAACTGAACTATCTCGCCATAAAAGTAAGCAATATAAATATATCACATTATCAAACAAATGACAATACTTTTTTGAAAATAAAATAAATTTGGTAGCCTGTACGGGGTTCGAACCCGTGAATGTAACCTTGAGAGGGTTATGTGTTAACCAATTTCACCAACAGGCCATATTTGAAAAACAATAATATTGTACCATAATTAATTTATTTTGACAATATTATTGTTTAAGTTTGTTAAATTTCTATTAAATCATGTTCAGTTGTTTCAAAATTAATTTATTTAGCGGCATCTATTATATGTGGTACCATTCCTTTAAAATATATCTTTGCCCTCTCCTTTTTCCTTATCACCAAATTATTAATGGTACCAAAATATAATTAAAAAAAATATAAAAAAAGATTTTATATTTTTAAAATCTTTTTCGGTGGTTCAAGTAATCTTATCTTTTTAACTTCATTTATAAAACCTTGTAAACTTTCAAATACATATATATTATGTTTAAGCAATTTTAAACATTCTATTCTTGCCTTATAATCATTTTCATCTAGTTCACAATTATTATATTCGAACAAAAGCTTTTCCTTAACAAGAAAAATAAACATATCAATTAATGACTCATATACAGTTTCTTCAAGCCATATATTTTCCCTACCAATTTCAACTCTTAAACCATCTAAATCAATTGCTTGCGCGCTATAATCAATAGTCGAATATAAAAAATTATTTTCTTTTATATCAGTTTGAAATATGCCATTTTTTAATAATTCATTAACAATATCTAAAACCCTCTGCAATATATTTATTATAACTGTATTATGTTCTTTAAAAAGTTCAAACAATGTATTATGTTTCTCAAAATATTTAATTATAACACCAACAGGTATATTTTGATAATAAGCAACCCCAAGTGGTAAAGTCGTTAATTTTACCTTTTCTTGCTTTCGTGTAAGTAATTCAATTTGAGGAACACTTATTATCGTTTCCATCCTAATATCATTTATACTTTTCTTTTTATAACTATTTAAAAAGTCATTATAAAATTTAATACCCAAATCCCCTTCAACCTGTACAACAGTACCAAAAGATCCTTTCTTATAATCAGATCTACTTGTTATACTTTCTAAATCATTATTACTCAAATTAATTATTTGCATATTTTTTCCTCTTGACATAATATTTTACCATAAAATAATATATTGTCAAATAATGTATACTATTTAAAATAAATATGCTATAATTAAGTTGGAGGATGGAAAATGAAAAAATTTATAATTTTTATATGTGTATTTCTATGCTTAGTAGGCTGCTCAAATGAAAAACCAAAAGAACCAGAAGTACCAAACCCAAATGAACAAAAAGAGGAAGAACCAAAACAAGAAGAAAAAACACCTGTTAAATGGATTGCTGATCCCGAAAGTAAAACAAGACCTTACGCCGTTATGATAAACTGCCATAATAATGCCTTACCTCAATCAGATGTAAATAAAGCATATATCGTTTATGAATTAATGGTTGAAGGTGGAATTACAAGAATGATGGCTCTTTATAAAGATGCTGATGCAAGCAAAATTGGCTCTGTAAGAAGCGCTAGATCACAATATCTAGGATATGTTTTAGAAAACGATGCGACATATGTATCTGCCGGTGGATCAAATGAAGGAATCAGAGAAGTTAACAAATTAGGAATCAATCGAATTGACGTTGATAATTCAGCATATGGTATGCGTGATACAAAACTAAAAAGAGATTATGAACACACTCTATTTACTTCTATAGACAAACTTAAAAAAGCTTCTAAAAATTACAATTATAGAACAACTACTGATAAAGGTTTATTACTAAAATATTCCGAAGAAGAACTAGATTTAAGTAAATATAAGAGTGCAATTAAAGCAGAAAATATAAGTATTAAATATTCAGACTATCGAACAAGTAAATATACTTATGATAGCACTAATAAAACATATTTAAGATTTATGAATAACACAAAAAATACTGATTTAACAACAGGAAATCAATATACAGCTAAAAACATAATTGTTTATGGAGTTAAATATACAACATTTACAAGTGATAACTACTATGGATATCAAAAAATAAACAATATCGGTTCAGGTGAAGGATACTATATAACAAATGGTTATGCAATTCCTATTACTTGGTCTAAAAAAGATTTGAGCAGTAAAACAATTTACAAAATTAAAGAAACAAATGAAGAATTAGTTGTAAATAACGGAAACACATATATTCAAATTTACCCAAAAGGAAATGATATGAAAATAAAATAAAAGGACTTTAAAGTCCTTTTAATTATATATAACTTCTTCTTCATAAGAAGTTTCTTCTTTCTTATCATTTTCATGTTGTGGATTTTTCCATTGATTTTTAAGTACATCAAGTTCATTTTGAATTGCAAACTTGTCCGAATTATTACCCTTTTTACTAAATACGGAGCTAATTGTTTTAAATATAATCTTTATATCCATTAAAAGACTAACATTATCAACATATTCAACATCTAACTTAATCTTTTCAATAATTGATATATCGTTGCGACCACTTGATTGAGCAAGACCAGTTATACCAGGTAATACTTCTAACCTTCTCATTTGATTACTTGTAAAATATTTAGCATAATCTGTAATCCAAGGTCTCGGACCAATAAAAGACATCTCTCCCTTTAATATATTAATTAATTGAGGCAATTCATCTAATGATGTCTTTCTCAAAAAATTGCCAATTCTTGTAACACAATCTTTTTCCTTTAAATTATGAACATCATTATTTTCTTTCATACTTCTAAACTTATACATATAGAAATCCCTATCTTTTCCCGATCTCAACTGTTTAAAGAATACATGACCACCATCTTCAAGCTTTATTAATAAACTTATAATTAAAAATAGTGGCAACAACAAAATTATCAAAACTAAACTAAATACTACATCAAGCATTCTTTTAATAAAACTCTTATACATATACATCACTTTAAAAAGTATAACACATAGTATTATAATCTTCAAGATTTTTTTAAATTTTTCCAATCATTTTTTTGTAAAACGATTGTTTTTTTAATAGTTCCTCCCTTGTCCCCTCTTCTTTTACAACATGTTCATCAATAACAACAATATAATCAGATATACTATCTACATTTTGCTCTCTATCAATAACAATAATTGTATGATTTTCTTTTAATTCTAATAAAATATTTTTAACAACCTCAATATCTTTTTTATCAATTAAAGATAAACTTTCATCAAAAATCATTATTTTAGAATCCTTAATTATAACGCGAGCAATCGCAAGTAAATAAAAGACACTTCTTTTAATTCCACTATTTATATTAGTATCATATCCATCTTTTAAACCCATTATATAATTATGAATATTTAGTCTCTTACAAACAGTCTTTATATATTCAAAATCATCATTAACAAGCAGTAAATTATTTTTAATACTATCATTAAAGAAAGTTGGACTCTTACTAACACAAGCTATTTTATTGTAATAATTATTGTTTTTTATATCAAATATGTTTTGTTTACCAATCATAATTGTACCCTTATGTGGTCTATTCATTTTTAAAAGTAAATCAACTACACCCGATTTTCCAGAACCCGTTGGACCAGTTATAATATTAATACTATTATTATATAAAGTAAAACTAACATTTTTTAAAGTTGGATTATCTCTATAACCATATAAAATATTCTTAAAAACAACATTTCCCTCTAAATCAATTTCTTTATTATCGACCTTTTCTTTGCTAGCATTTTCAAGTATTTTACCAAATCTGCTAAATGAAACCTTAAGCGATTTTTTACTAATTAAAATATTAGATACAATTGTATAATTATCAACTATCTTTTGATAGTAATTATAAATTATAAGTAAAGCACCAACCTCAATTTGGCCATCTTTAATTAAATATATTCCATATATCATTAATAAAAGACGTGCAATTTCAACTATAATAATTGATATAAACTTAACACCTGTACTTTGTACATTAAATTTAGCATTAGCATCCAAATAAGCTTTTCTTTTTTTATTAACCTTTTCAACTACTTTATTATATAAATTAAATGACTTTATATCTCTTATATTATTATATATTTCGTGATTAGCAGCCGTTTTATAATCAAGTGTATCTTTTCTTATTTTATTTAATCTTTCTGTTTCCTTAGAACCATATATCATATACCCAAGGGATACAAGTGAAACAATAAGTGTAATTATAAATATAATTGGATTAATTGTATAAAAATAGAAATAAATTACTAAAAATTCAACAATTCTTATAACTCTCATAGGTAAATTAGCATAATAACTAGCTATTACATCTATATCACTATTAAGCAAATTATTATATTCGCCAAGCGAAAATCTTGATAAACTAAAAAGAGAGTTTTTATAAAAATTATCCGTATAAACATTTTCATATAAATTGTATAATTTATTATATAATTTATAAAAAGTTACTTGATACAATTGTTCAAGACCATAATATATAGTAGTTATAATTATTGATAAAACAATTAATTTAATAGCTCTATCATATGAAGCTTCATATATATTATCAAGTGCATAACTCCATATAACAGGAATTATTAAAACCGCACCCCTTAAAACAATAGAATTAATGATGTTCAAAATAAACTCTTTTTTGGATTTTTTCAAAACACTTTTATTTTCTATTTTCATACCATTCACCATTCTTATTATAAACGATTTTACTTTTTTTAACAATAGATTTTGATATTTTTAAAAAATGTGTTACAATTATTTACAGGGATGTGATAGTATGTTTAAACCTGTCAAAATATTAGACGAAAAAGATAAACATTTAAGGATGATTTCTTCAGATGCAACTTTTCCAATCAGTAACGAAGAAAAGAAATTAATTGATAATATCATTAAACATTTAACTTATAGTCAAATCGAAAAATACTCTGAAAAGTATAAATTAAGACCAGGTATGGGGCTTGCTTTTCCACAAGTTGGTATAAATAAAAGAATTATTGTAATAGTTGATGAATATGAAGAAGGAAAATTTCAAAACTATGTCGTTGTTAATCCGGTTATTGTAAGCAATTCAAGCGAAATGATTGCTGTCGATGCAGGAGAGGGATGTTTAAGCGTTAATCGTGAAGTTCCAGGCCATGTTTTAAGGTTTGCTAGAGTTACAATCGATGGCTACGATATAGATGGTAATAAAGTCCGTATCCGTGCAAGAGAAAATTTATCAATTGCTTTCCAGCACGAAATTGATCATTTAAATGGTATTTTATTCTTTGATAGAATAAATAAAAATAAAAAGTTTTACACAGAAAAAGAAGTACGCTTAATATAGTTGCTTTCTTTTTTTTATTATTATATAATTATTTTGGTGATAGTATGAAATATGTAATTAATAGAATATTTAATATGAGTTTAAAAAATATGTTTAAACAAATTAATGTTGTAAATGAAAGATCAGGAAAAAACAAAATACTTATTTTCTTTGATATGATAGTTTGTGGTTTTAAATATCAAGCAGGTTATATGGATTATATGTTATTCGAAATGTATAATTTGTCTTCAAAACAAAGAAAAACCATAATGACAAGAGGAAAAAATAACAAATTAATTAAAACATATAATGATTTTACTTATAAACCATATTTTTTAATGAAAGATAAGTTTGATAATAAGTTTAAAAAATACTTACATAGAGACTTTCTAGTTATCAATGAAAATAATATCAAAGAATTTACTTCATTTATAAAAAAGCATCCAATATTCTTTGCAAAACCTTTAGATGGACAATGTGGCAAAAGAATTGAAAAAATAGATGCATCTAAATACGAAGGAGATTTATTTAAACATTTACTTGATAATAAATTGTACTTATTAGAAGAACCAATTATTCAACACGAAGAAGTAAATAAATTACATCCTTGTAGTATTAATACAATAAGAATGGTAACAGTATATAACAAAGAAAAAAAATATGGCAAAGTTGCTGTTGCATATTTTAGAATCGGAAATGGTAAATGCGTAGACAATTTCAATAGTGGTGGAATGGTTGTACCAGTTGATAAAGAAAGTGGTACTATTCTCTACCCTGCTCAAGATAAAGCAGGTAATCTATATTATAATCATCCTTTAACAAATACACCAATTGTTGGTTACAAAATCCCAATGTTCAAAGAAGCAATTAAACTTGCCGAAGAATTATCTACGATTATACCTGAAATGGGTGTTGTTGGCTGGGATATAGCAATCACACCAAAAGGGCCTGTTGTTGTTGAAGGAAATGAATTTCCAGGTCATGATATATATCAACTTCCACCTCATAGAACAAACGGTATAGGTGTTCTACCTGAATTCGAAAAAATATTAGGTCACAAATTATAAATATTACAAAATAAGAGGAATTTTTATTCCTCTTATTTTATGTTTTCTAATCTCTTTATTCTATTTGCTGTACTAGGATGAGTACTAAACAAACTATCCCTCTCTTCTTTTTTGAAAGGATCAGCAATATACATTGAAGCAGTTGCCTTATTAGCAGTTGTAACAACATTCGGATCACTAGAAATCTTCTTTAAAGCATTAATTAATCCATCTTTATTTCTAGTTATTTGTACAGCTGAACTATCTGCTAAATATTCTCTGTTTCTCGATAAAGCAAGTTGTAATAATTTTGAAAAAATAGGAGCCAAAATTATAAATGTTAAGCCAATTATCATAATAATTGCACTAGCTTTTGAATCATCATCATCACTACGGCTTCTAAAAAATCCTCTTGAAATCGAATCGGCTATAATAGATATTCCACCAACCATAACTGTTGCAACCGTTGAAAGTAGTATATCATAATTCTTAATATGTGATAATTCATGAGCAATAACACCTTCTAACTCATATTTATCAAGTTTTTCAAGTAATCCTGTTGTAACACAAACTACTGCATTATTAGGGTTTCTACCAGTTGCAAAAGCATTTGGTGAACTACTATCCATAACATATAATTTAGGTTTTGGTAAACCAGAGCCCAAACATAAAGCCTCAAGTATTTCATTTAATTCCAAATACTCTTCCCTAGTTGCTTCTCTAGCGTGATTAGCTTTAATAACAATTTTATCCGATAAAAAGTAAGAAATAATTGATGAAATACTAGATACAATAGTTGCTATTATAAAAGCAAGTTCAGAATCTTCCCCAAATATATAAGCAAGAAAATAAACAAATAAACCAATAAGTATAAAGAATAGCATTACAATAAAAGTTGTTTTTGTTTTATTTTGATTAACACTTTCAAATATCATAATTTAATATTTATTTCCTTTCTATCATCATCAGATATTTTAAAATAATCAAGCTTAGTATATTTAAAAATACTTGCAATTATATTTGTTGGAAAAACTTCAATTGTTGTATTATATTTTTGAACACAATCATTATAAAATTGTCTTGCAAACGCTATCTTATCTTCTGTTCCTGTTAATTCAACTTGCAATTTTTTAAAAACTTCATCAGCTTTTAAATCAGGATAGCTTTCAGCTTTAGCAAGCATTAATTTAATATTATTTGATATCTCATTAGATGTTTTAGCAAGTTCACTCAAATTATCAGTCCTAATTTTAACTATTTTTTCTAATGTTTCTGCTTCATATTTCATATACCCTTTAGTTACATTAACCAAATTAGGTATTAAATCACTTCTTCTTTTTAACTGATTATCTATACCAGCAAAAGCATTCTTACATCTTATATTTTGTTTTACAACTTTATTATATAATAGTACAAATATTACTATTAAACCTGTTATTATTATAATTATATATTCCATATATCCTCCTATACTTTCAATTTAACGCTAACTAATTTAGAAACCCCAGATTCTTGCATTGTTATTCCATATAAACTATCAGCAAATTCCATTGTTTTCTTTTTATGTGTTATTATTATAAATTGAGTTTCTGATTTCAATTTTTGAACATATTCGCCAAACGATACAACATTAGCTTCATCTAAAGCAGCTTCAACTTCATCGAATATGCAAAATGGTATCTGTTTGGTTTTTAGAATTGCAAACAATATAGATATTGCCGTAAATGTTTTTTCACCACCTGATAAAAACACCGTTTTACCAAGTTTTTTCCCTGGCGGAAATGCAATTATATCAATTCCTGTATTTAATATATCATCTGGATTAGTTAGTTTTAGATCAGCATCTCCACCTCTAAATAATTCTTTAAACACAACTTTAAAATTAGCTCTTATTTGTTCAAACGTTTTTATAAAGTCATTTGACATTTGTTTATCCATTTCTTCAATAACTTCTAAAAGCATATTTTCCGCTCTTACCAAATCTTCTCTTTGTTTTAATAAAAACTCATATCTTTCACTTACTTGTTTATATAATTCACTAGCTCCTGTACTTATAGTTCCTAAATCTTTAATTTGTCTTTTTAAAGAATTAACCATACTTCTAGATTTATTTTCATCAAATTCTAATTTATATTCTTTAGCTTTTTCATATGTCATATTATAATTTTCTGATAAGTTATTTAATAAATTATCTAGTTTACCATCTAATTTTGTTACCATTAAATTGTATTCATTTTGTTCTTTCGTTTTATTAGTTATTTCACTTGTTACTTTTTTATTTATAAAATCAAGTGAATTAGAATCAGTATATAAATTATTTCTTTCTTCTTTTATTTTGTTTAATTTCTGATTTAATAACTCTTTTTCTTTTAATAAATTATTATATTCTTCAGTTATTTCTTCTTCAACTTTCGATAAATTATTACCTAATTTATTATTTAAATCATCAATTTCATTTTGTACTAATAATAGTTCTTTATTTAACTGTTCTAATGATTTATTTTTAGCATTAATATTTTCTTCTAATTCATATATTTTATTATTTTCTTTTTTACTATCTAAATTAGATATTTTATAATCTATTTCATTAATACTATTTTCATTATCTTTTATATTATTTATAATTTCTTCTTTACTACTAATTAATTTTTCAAGTTCTAATTTATCATTAATAATATTACGTACTTTATTTATTCCACCTGTTAATGAACCACCAGAATGAATTATTTCTCCAGATAATGTTACAATACGATACTGATAATTAATCTTTTTAGCAAGCAAACTTGCATTATCTAAATTATCTACAACTAGTATATTACCTAATTGATTTTCAATTATATTTTTATATTTTTCATTTGTTTTTACAAAATCAGAAGCAATTCCTTTATAACCATCAAAATTAATATCAATATTTAAATATTTACTTTTAATTATATTGATTGGAAAAAACGTAGCTCTGCCAAGCTTATTTTCTTTTAAATATCTAATACCTTCTTTAGCCTTTTCTTCATCAAGCGTTATTATATAAGATATAGAAGCACCAAGTGCAGTTGCAATTGCTTCTTCATAGCCTTTGTTAATTTCAATCAAAGATCCAATAGTGCCTTCAACATCTAATTTCGGATTATTAAGTATTTCCTTAACTCCATATGGCATACTATCATTATTTATAATTCGATCATTTAATGAATCAATTTGAATTTCTGTTTTATTTTTAATATAATTTAAACCTTTTAATTTTTTATCATATTCTTCTCTTTTTTTAAGTAATTCATTTTCTTCTTTATTTAATTCATTCTTTTTATTTTCTAAATTACTCTTTTGTTCTTTTAACTCTAAAATATTACTCTTTAAAATCTCAATATTATTTTTAATACTTATTTCTTTTTCTTTTTGTTCAAGTAATATACTATGTGTTTTTGAATCACTTGCTTCATATTTAGCTCTTTCAATTATCATTAATCTTTTAGTATTTACTTGTTCAACTTTACTTGTTAATTCAATTAGATTCTTATTCAATTCATTTATTTCTTTATCATATTTTTCAAGTTCTAATTTATTGTTAATACTAATTGCTTCCCCTTTATTTTTTTCGGTTTCTAAATTCAATAATTCTTTATTTAAAGCGTCAATTTTTTCTTTTAAAGACTTATATTCTTCATTATATTTAGTAATATCCGATGCAACAAGAGCGATTTCCACATCTTTTAAATCTTCTGTTAATTTATTATATTCATCAACTTTTCTTGCTTCTTCTTTTAAAGGCTCAACTTGCACTTCAAGTTCATTTATAATATCATTGATTCTATCTATATTATTAGAAGTCCTCTCCAATTTTTTATTAGCTTCTTCTTTTCTTTTTTTATATTTTAAAACACCAGCTGCATCTTCAAATACTAGTCTTCTATTTTCGGGTTTACTTGATAAAATATCTTCTATTTTTCCTTGTGAAATAATATTAAATGATTCCTTACCAATATTACTATCAATCAAAAACTCTGTTATATCTTTTAATCTTACTTTTTCATTATTGATATAATATTCATTTGTTCCGTCTATATATACTTGTCTTTTAATTTCAATTTCATTATAGTCAAGATTCATAAATTTATCAGTATTATCAAATGTTATTGCAACATATGCTTGATTGCTTTTTTCACGGCTTTTAGATCCTGCAAATATAACATCTGTCATACTATCATTAGCACGCAGTGATTTAGTAGATTGTTCACCTAACACCCACCTTACAGCATCAACAACATTAGATTTACCAGATCCATTAGGACCTACTATTCCTGTTATTCCTTTGTCTAAATCAAATATTGTTTTGTCTGCAAATGATTTAAATCCTTTTATAGTTATTTTCTTTAAATACATATTACACCTCACGAAGTTATTAAATCGCTTAATTTATCTAATATTTTATCTTTTTTATCTTTAAATATATAATAATTATCTTTTATTATATTATTTTTAGTATTTTTATTATTTATTTCAATATATTCTTTGTTTTCTTTTATTTCAGCTTTATATCTTTGATATTTTTTAACAATTTCATTTTCTTTTTCCAAATTATAAAAATATAAATTACCTCTATTTAAATAAATGCTATTTTTAACAAATCTTGGTAAAAAATCTTTTATGAGTTTATAATCAACTACTATATAATCAATTGATTTTTTATTAAAATATCTTTTTATTTTATTAATTTGTATTTTTTTATTACCTAATTTTAATTTATTTTTGTTTTTTTCTTTATTATTAATACTACTTAATGTATAAGATTCATCAATATTTTTATTTTTTGATGCTACATCCATTAATTCTTCATCATTTGATATTAACAACAGATTACCTTTTATATTTTTTATTTTCTCTTTCATTTTTCACCTATTATATCATTTATTATATAACTTGTGATATATATTCCAGCTACACTCGGTACAAATGATATACTTCCTAATTTTTTTATTTCTTGTGGTTTTTCTGTAGAACATATAACAGGTATTTTCCCATTTATTTTTTCATCTTTAACCATTTTTCTTATTCTTTTAGCAAGAGGATCATAACTTGTTTTTCTTATATCAGTTATTTCTAATTTTGTTGGATCTAACTTTTTAGCAGTTCCCATACAAGAAATAAACTTTATTTTTCTTTCTAAACATTCTTTTATTAATATTTCTTTTGTTTTAATACTATCACAAGCATCAACTATATAATCTACTTTTTCTTCAAATAATAATTGAATATTATTTTCATCAATAAACTTATCTATCTTTTTTATTTCAATGTATGGATTTATACTTTTAATTCTTTTTTCAAGTTCATCAACTTTTTTTAAACCAATATTATTTTGATTAGTAAATAATTGTCTATTTAAATTAGTTATATCAACAACGTCAGCATCTATTATAATTATTTTTTTAATAGGATTTCTTATTAAGGTTTCAACTGTATAAGATCCTACTCCACCTACTCCTAGTACAAGTATAGTTTTATCTTTTAATTTATTTATTTTTTCTTCTAATAATAATTCTACTCTTTCAAACATATTCATCCCTAATAAGTATAACATTTTTTTATAAAAAAAGATAGGTTTCCCTATCAATTTATATTATATTTGTATGCCTTTTACTACATTACTATTATATGATTTGGTTGCAATCATATTATCTACAAGTGTACTTGCAGCAGCAATATAGTTAACTGTTATTTTGGCATTAGGATCGGTTGCAGCATTATAAAACATATATTCATAATTGGTTACATTTGCATTCATTATATTAATTGTTGTTGTAAGTTTTGAACAATCAGAAAACATATTATTCATATTTGTTACTTTCGATGTATTAAGATTACTTAAATCTAGGTTTGTTAATGATGAGCAACCTCCAAACATATTCATCATATTTGTTACATTTGAGGTATTAAAACCGCTTAAATCTAAATTTGTTAGGGATGAACAGCCACAAAACATATATCTCATATCTGTTACTTTTGATGTATTAAAACCACTTAAATCCAAACTTATTAAGGATGAACAATTTCTAAACATATTACTCATATCTGTTACTTTTGATGTATTAAAATGACTTAAATCTAGATTAGTTAAAGATGAACAACTATTAAACATATCAGACATATCTGTTATTTTTGATGTATTAAAATTACCTAAATTCAAACTCGTTAATGATGAACAGCTAGCAAACATTTGCCACATATTTGTAACATTTGATGTGTTAAAACTACTTAAATCTAGAGTTGTTAAAGATGAACATTTATAAAACATATCAGACATATTTGTTACGTTTGATGTATTAAAATTACTTAAATCTAAACTTGTTAAGGACGTACAATTAAAAAACATCCAACTCATATTTGTTACTTTTGAGGTATTAAAATTATTATTAAAATTGATTTGCACTAGATTTTTAAATTCCCTAAACATTCCAGTACAGCTAGATGGTGCAAAAATTGGTGCATCACTTACTATATATAAATTATATAATGTTTTTTCAGTAGTTGTACTTGTACTACTATCCGTTTCAGATACTGTTAATCCACTATCTATTAAATAACCATATACCTTTTTATTTTGAGTTGAACTACCTGATATATCCCAACATAAGTTTTCTTCCGTGCAACTACTTGGTAAATTACTCAAATCATTTCCAAAAGTAATTGTTCTTATATATTTTTTATATGTATTATTCCAAAACTCTGATTTGGCACTATACCCATTCTTCATCATCGCATATTCACTTATCTGAACCGCACTAACACTTATATCAGCACTTAAACTCTTACCAATATACTTATTATCATCTTCATCATCCTTAAAAGGATTCCAGTACCAATATATTGTTAAAGTTTCACTTTTAGTACCACTAACCTCTAAAAAAGAATAATAAGTTTTAATCTCTGACTTATAATCACTTGTTGAATAAAACTTCAAATTATCAGGCAAAACTTTTCTATCAATCTTTAACGTTGCATACATATCAACAGTCGATCCCGTACTATCTAAAGTAACAGTAAAAGAACCCCTATCACCCGGCAACAATGTATTACCCAAATCAATTATTTTAGTTTCATTATTAATTCCCGTAACATTAAATACAGCATTACCAGTTGAAGCAATTATTTTGCCCTCTAACGTATATCTGTAATATGCAACAGAACCAGTAAAAACAAAAACCATTAATATTACACAAAACATAATAATAAATAATTTTTTCTTATTCATAAACTCACCTATTTTTCTTACCATATTCATTTTACAATATTTTATCAAAAAAAACAATAAAAAAAATTACATTTCTGTAATTTTTAAATAGGATTTACGTGTATAACCGTTAAATATATATCATCTATCTTATTAGAAATCTCTTTTTCCAAAGAATCAGCAATCTTATGACTATCAAAAGTAGACAAATTGCCATCTACAAATATTGTAAACGAAATCTGATATTTATAACCAACCGGAGTTGAATTAAAATGATTTATTTTTTTAATTTCATCATAATTACCAATAATATCAAGTACCTTCTTTTTAGTTTCAATCGAAATAGATTTATCCATTAAAACATCATATGATTCTCTATATATCTTAATGCCAGTTATCAAAATAAACGAAGCAATTATAATGCCAACAATTCCATCAACAAAATAAACACCATAATATGATAATATAATAGAAATTAAGTTAAGCAAAGTCAAAATACAATCATTTAAATGATCCTTTGAATTAGCCTTTATAAGTAAAGAATGATACCTTTTATAAATACTATTTGTATATAAAAATAAAGAAAATTTAACAATTATTGTAACAATACAAACAATAATCAAAAATATATTAAACTTATATACATTCTTATTAATAAGCGAAAAAATTGTATCCTTTATTGTAAAAAGTGCAACCAAAATCATAACAATACTAATAAGTAAAGAATAAATATATTCTGCCTTACCATGACCTAAATTATGATCATCATCAGAAGGAACTGATGCAATCTTATTACCAATAAAAGTCATAATTGATGAAAATATATCAGAAGCACTATTAAGAGAGTCGGCAAGCATTGCTTTACTCCCTGTAATAATACCAACTATTCCCTTTATAATAAGTAAAAATAAATTACCAATTATCCCTAAAATACTAGCCATTTTAATTTTTTTAAACTTCATATAACCTCCTATAATTCAAATTGTGAATTATATAATTCAGCATAAAAGCCATTCTTTTCAATTAATTCATTATGAGAACCTTGCTCAATAATATTACCATCTTTCATAACTAAAATTAAATCAGCATTCTTAATCGTTGATAATCTATGTGCGATTATAAATGACGTTTTATTTTTAGCAAGTTCATCCATTGCCTTTTGAACTAACTCTTCTGTACGCGTATCAACATTAGATGTAGCCTCATCTAAAATAAGTAAAGGCGTATTTTGTAAAATACCACGCGCGATTGTAAGCAATTGTCTTTGACCAGAAGAAATACTATCACTATCAGTTAAAATTGTATTATAACCATCTGGTAAAGTCTTAACAAAATGATCAAGACCAACAATCTTACATACAATCTCTACTTCTTTATCACTTATATTTTTCTTATTGAAAATAATATTTTCTTTTATAGTACCATTAAATACCCAAGTATCTTGTAAAACCATCGTAAATAAATCATGTATATTAGTTCGCGTCAATTCCTTTATAGATATACCATCAATCGTTATATCACCATCAGTTATATCATAAAATTTCATAAGCAAATTAACCATTGTTGTCTTACCAGCACCCGTTGGACCAACTATTGCAACCTTAGAGCCTCTAGTAATCTTAGCACTAAAGTTATTAATTGTATTTTCTAAATTGCCATCATATTTAAATGATACATTCTTAAAAATAACATCGCCCTTAACATTTTCTAAAGTTTTCGTAATATGCTTTTCACTTGACATCTCTTTTTCATCCAAAAATTCAAACACTCTCTCACTAGCAGCAGCAACCGTTTGCATACTAGTCATAGCCTCAGCAATTTGTGAAAGTGGTGATGTAAATAATCTAACATATGTAATAAATGCAACAATTGTTCCAAAATCAGTTTTACTATTTAAAACAAGTAAGGCACCAACAATACACACAGCAACATAACCAAAATTACCCACGAAATGCATCATTGGCATCATTAAACCAG
Source organism: Firmicutes bacterium CAG:884 (assembly GCA_000433875.1). Taxonomy (GTDB): domain Bacteria; phylum Bacillota_I; class Bacilli_A; order RF39; family UBA660; genus CAG-884. The sequence continues at coordinate 29,993 of HF993346.1, read as the reverse complement.
ATAAAAATCTACTCTTTTGATTGGCATCATACATTTTATTGTTTAATTTATTAAACTCATCATTTATTTCCTTTTCACCATTATACGCCTTTATAACGTTCAAACCAGAATAAGATTCCTCTATATGAGCATTTAACTCACCCAATTCTTTTTGTCTGATTATAAAATATTTTTGTGACTTTGATAAAACAATAAACATAAAAATAAATCCAAACAAACTAGATAAAATAGCAGTTATAGCCATTATTACATTAGTTGTAAACATCATTACAATTGTACCAATAAATAAAGCAAGAGCGCTTACTAAAGAAGCAATTGACTGATCCATTGAACCAGCAACTGTATCAACATCATTCGTTATTCTTGATAAAGTATCACCAGTTTGATTTTGATCAAAATACTTAAGTGGAAGTTTATTTAATTTTGTACCAATTCTACTTCTTAATTTAAAAGCAAACTTATTAGAAGTATTTGTCATTATAATAGATTCCAAATAATTAAATAAAGCACTTATTAGATATACAATTCCAAGAAAAATCGCCAAGTGTTTGATTCGATTAACATCCATCGTTGGTTCTATTACTTTTTTAATAGTATCAGGCATCTCATCTAATTTATTATATATTTCTTTTGAATCAGTTATTCCAATTAAAGAAGATAACATGGCAAGATCTTCGCCCTTTAAAATAGTACCATCAATTTCTATATCATTAATTAATAATTTTCCAATAGAAGGTGAAATGACTCTATTTTTAATTAAATTGATTTGTTCATCTTTAGTAATTATTACCCCATTTATATTATTATCTACTATAACTTTATTTAATAATTCATCATCTATATTATTAAAACCATTTCTTAAAAATAATTCTTTTTCATCTTTTGATAAAGATTTCAAATCAATTTTAATAATACTTTTAATACTATCCTCAGTTATATCATTACTTACACTCTTATAAATTGTTTCGAGATTATCTTTATTTATAACTAATCCCTCAGATATCTTATTAGTTAAATCCGATAAAACATTAGGTGTAAATATAGCAAGTAAGGAACTTATCGTTGTCAAAAGAACTGCAACAATAATACTTACTTTAAAAGGCTTCAATTCTTTAAATAATCTAGTTATAGCATTTTTAAAGTTTTTAGCCTTTTCAACATTTTGATTAGGTCTAGGCATTTTCCAACTCCTCCTCACTTATTTGTGAAAGTGCAATTTCTTTATAAACAGGACAATTCTTTAATAATTCCTCATGTGTTCCAATACCAACACACTTTCCTTCATCTAAAACAACAATCTTATCAGCATGCATAATAGTACCAATTCTTTGAGCTACTATTAAACAAGTTGCATCTTTAACATTTTTCCTTAAAGCTTTTCTTAATTCTAAATCAGTTTTATAATCAAGAGCTGAAAAAGAATCATCAAATATATAGATTTCCGGATCTCTAGCAATCGCACGAGCTATTGAGATTCTTTGTTTTTGACCACCAGATATATTTGTTCCACCTTGTGATAAAAGACTATCGTATTTATCATCCATATTCAAAACAAAATCTTCAGCCTTCGCGATCTTAATAGCATTTTTTACATCTTTTTTCTTACCATTTTCACCAAAAGCAACATTATATTTAACACTACCATTAAATATAACCGCCTTTTGTGAAACATATCCTAATTTATTATATAACTTTTCAAGTTTATAATCCTTAACATTCTTTCCATCAACTAATACTTCCCCTTCAGTAACATCATAAAATCTTGGAACAAGATTTATTAAAGTAGATTTACCAGAACCAGTAGATCCTATAAATGCAACAGTTTCACCCTTATTTGCCTTAAAAGAAATATTTTCTAGAATATATTCTTTAGCATCCGGATATTTAAATGATACATTACAAAATTCAACAGTACCTTTAGTTTCTGTTTTTCCATCAAATGTTCCATCTATAATACTTGATTCTGTATCCAAAACCTCATTTATACGATTTGCTGATACTTCAGCTCTTGGCAAAACAGTAAAAATCATAGCAAGCATTAAAAATGACATTATTATTTGCATTGAATAACTTGAAAATACAATCATATCACCAAATAAGGTTAACTTATCAGATAAATTAGCATTCATTATCAAATTCGCACCAATTATATAAATTGCTAAAGCAAGCATATTCATTATCAAATACATCATTGGCGACATAACCGCAAACGCTTTTTGATTAAATAATTGTTGATTTGTTAATTTTGTATTAACATCTTCATATTTATCTTTTGTATATTTCTCTGCATTAAAAGCTCTTATTACCCTTATACCAGTAATATTTTCACGAGCAACTTTATTTAATTTATCAATTAACTTTTGAACAATTTTAAATTTTGGTATTACAACAATTGTAAGTATTGTTACAACCGTTAACATAATTATTACACTTATTGATGTAGCAAGTGTCCAAGCAAAACTCTTATTAACTATCTTACATATAGCCCATACAGCAGTTATAGGTGCTTTTATTAATAATTGTAATCCCATACCAATTAACATTTCAACCTGTGATATATCATTAGTAGTTCTTGTAATTAAACTACTTGTTTCAAACTTTTTAATTTCATTCAAAGATAAACTTTCAACTTTATAAAATAATTTCTTTCTTATATTACTTGAAAACCTTGAAGATAAAAGAGCAAGAAAGTATCCTGATATAATTGTAGATGTTAAACTTCCTAAACTACAAAGTAGCATAAATCCGCCATTATAAAGAATATCACTCATATTACTACCTTCTGTTTTAACAAGTTTAGTAATTTCTGACATATAATCAGGCATCTTTAAATCTAACCATACTTGTACAACAATCAAAATAACAATTAATAATACTAATGTATAATCTTTTTTTTCAAAGTTCTTAATTAATTTTATCATTCTTATCACTCCTTATATTTTCTTTCATTTTGTTTAATACTTTCAAAAATATTTCTAAGTCTTCTTTATCAATACCTTTAGTTATATTTTGTTCAAGTATTCCTATTTCTTTTATATTTTCTTCTAATTTTGTTTTTAATTTTTCATTGAGTTTAACCTCTTTACTCCTTGCATCACTTTCGTTTGAGCATCTCTCAATTATTTTATTTTTTTCCATTGTTTTAAGTACACAAGATATAGTAGCTCTTGATAATTTCAAGTTTTTTTCTAAATCTTTTTGATAAGTATGTTCATTTTTTATTAAATATTCAATTATTTTTACTTGTGTTAAACCAAGTGGCATACTTTGTTTATTCATTCTACTTATTATTTCACAATCTAAATTTTTTAATTCATAAAGTATTTTTCTGTTCATTTATATCACCAGCTTATTAATGATAACACTCCTAAAAATAATTGTCAAGTGCCTAACAATTATTTGCTTATTTCTTTATTTTCTGATATAATATCATCGTGATTTATATGAAAGAAATATTATTAGATACATTAATTGATTTTATCAAAATTTTACCATTTTTATTTTGTGCTTTTTTACTTATGGAATATATGGAACATAAGGTTTCTAAAAAATTTCAAAAAAAAATAATTTCATCAGGTAGATTTGGTCCAATTATCGGATCAATCCTTGGAGCATTCCCGCAATGTGGATTCTCTGTTGCAATGACTAATTTATACGCAGGTAAAATAATTACAATCGGTACTCTTATTGCTGTTTATTTATCAACAAGTGATGAAATGATTCCTGTTATGTTAAGTAGTGGCGCGAAATTCTCATTTGTTTTAACTGTAATTCTTTTAAAAATAGTTATTGGTATGTTATTTGGTTTAATAATTGATTTAATGAGTAAGAAGAAAAAAATTGATATCGAAAATGTTTGTATTGAAGATGAATGTCATTGTGAAAATGGTATTATAAAATCATCAATTCACCATACAATAAATATTGGAGCATTTATATTAATAACTACCCTACTCTTAAATCTTGGTATTCATTATTTAGGAACCGATAAATTATCAAACATTTTACTAAAAGGCTCAATATTTAGTCCCTTTATTTCAAGTTTAATTGGTTTAATTCCTAATTGTGCTTCTAGTATTGTTATAACAGAATTATATTTAAATTCCTCAATCAGTTTCGGATCAATGCTTGCCGGATTATTAACTGGTTCAGGTATTGCCTTAATGGTTTTATTTAAAGTAAATAAAAATATAAAAGAAAATATCAAAATATTAAGTATAATTTATTTAATAGGTTCATTAGTTGGTATTATTTTTGATTTATTTAATATTTTATAATTGAAATATTACTTTTATAGTGATATACTTAATAAGTAGTTGCCCTATAGCCAAGTGGTAAGGCATCGGACTCTGACTCCGTGAGCGTTAGTTCGAACCTAACTAGGGCAGCCATTTAAGCCAGCTTAGCTTAGTTGGTAGAGCAATGCACTCGTAACGCATAGGTCGATGGTTCAAGTCCGTCAGCTGGCACCATATTTAAAAAAATTGCACAATGATTGTGCAAAAAAGGCATATAAAAGCATAAAAATGCACAGTATTTCGAGAATATTGTGCATTTTTCTTTACTTTTGATATTATTTATAGTAAAATTACAGTAGAGGTGAATAAAATGGAACCAGTAAAAGTTCAAAAACTACCAATGGAATATTCTTTAGACAAGGAACTTGTTAGTTTGTTAGCTGAAGCAAACCTAAAATATGGAGAATATAAGTCAAGTCTTAAAAACTGTCAATTTGATTCAAGATTCTTTTTAGACTCTGTTACATTAAGTGAAAGTTTAAAATCAACTCAAATTGAAGGAACTCAAATATCACAAGATGATATGTATTATTTAAAATATATGCCAAAAACAGATGATAATTTGGAAATACAAAATTTAAAAGAAGTTATTGATTATTCAAAAAATTATTTAAAAAGCAATAATAAAATTACAATTACATTTCTTAATAAATTACATCAAATATTATTAAATAGCATTAGGGGAAACAAAAAAGAACCAGGAAAAGTCAGAACAGTTCAAAATTGGATTGGACCAAAAGGATGTTCAATTGAAGAAGCAATCTTTGTTCCACCAATACCAGAAGAAGTACCTACTCTATTAGATAATCTATTTGACTATATGAATAATGCATATATTGATCCAATATTCATAAATTTAGCCATATCACATTCTCAATTTGAAACAATTCACGCATACAGAGATGGTAATGGTAGATTAGGAAGAGCTCTTATACCAATACAATTAGCGCTTCTAACAGAAGATGAACCAATTTTATTTTTGTCAGAGGTTATCGAATTATATAAACCAAGCTATCAAAGGCTCTTAAACGAAAGCCGTAAAGGAAATATGGTTGGATTTATAAAGTTTTTTCTTGAATGTATAATCGAACAATGCAATAATTATATTGCAAAAATAAATAGAATTAAACAAATATATACAAAAGATATGGAAAAAATCGCAATACTAAAAAGTAATGCTGTTTATAGAATTATGCCAGCTATAATGAGACAAATTGTCTTTACAAAAAAAGAAATTGAAGAAGAATCAGGTGTTTCAAGAAATACAGTATCAAACCTAATCGACAAATTAGTTGAATTAAAAATTCTTGTACCAGATTCCAATTGCGCAAAATTAAGTTATAGATACGTTGAAATATATAATGTTTTTGTTGGTAAAGATAATTTTTAAAAAAATGCACAATCATTGTGCAAAAAGACATCAAAAAATATAAAAATGCACAGTATTTCGAGAATATTGTGCATTTTTGCATAAAATAATATTTTTTAATCTTCTTTTGGCAAAAATATATTTAAGAGAATACCAACTATAGCTGCCAAACTCATACCTGTGATACTTAAACTACCTATCTTTAAAACCGCACCACCAAGACCTAAAACTAACATACTAGCACATATTATAACATTTCTTGTTTTTGAAAAGTCAAGTTTATTTTTAACAATAACAAGTAACCCATTAACGCTTATAAATCCATATAAAAGCAGAGATATACTACCAAGAACAATACTTGGAATTGTACTAAAAATAGCAGTCAATTTGCCCAAAAACGATATGATAATCGCAAATATAGCCGCAAGCATTATAACTTTAACAGATGCAACTTTTGTCATACCTACTACACTCGTATTTTCACCATATGTTGTATTAGCAGGTCCTCCTAATGAACCAGCTACAAATGTCGCTAAACCATCACCAAGTAAAGTTCTATCTAATCCTGGATCCTTTATTAAATCTTTACCAATTATTTCACCTAAAACTGTATGATCACCTATATGTTCAGCAATAGTAACAAGCGCAACAGGTAATATTGTTATAATCGCTCCAAAATTAATTTTATAACTTAAAAATGGTAGCACAAACTTTGGAACGCTTAAATAAGAAGCATTTTTAATTTGGGTAAAATCAACTAAACCAAATAACATAGAAACAACATACCCAGATAATATTCCTAATATAAAAGGAATTAATTTCAAAAATCCTTTACCCTTTAATGCTACAATTGCAGTAGTTAAAAAAGTAACCAAAATAACAATTATACTTTTTAGATTAACACTCTCTGTTAAACCCATTTGTGAAACAGCTGAAGGAGCAAGCCCCAAACCAATTATCATTATCATTGGACCAACTATTATAGGTGGAAGCATTTTCTCAAGCCAATTCTTCCCTACAATTTTAATTATTAAAGCAACTAACATATATAGAATTCCAACAGCCATTATACCAGTTAAAACTCCACCAGTTCCAGCAGATGCAAATCCAACAGCCATTGGCGTTATAAATGCAAATGAACTTCCTAAATAAACAGGCGATTTACCTTTTGTACATATTATATATATTATTGTTCCACAACCAGATGTAAATAATGCAACAGGTATTGTAAGTACCTCACTTCCAGCCATACTATTTACGAGTATCGGAACAAGTATGGTAGCTCCAAACATAGCTGCAACATGTTGTAATGCAAGTATTATCCATTTACCAGGTGTTGGTACATCACTTACATCCAAAATCAAATTATTTTTCATTTATACCTCCTTTAAAAAATAATTTTGGGTACAAAAAAAATACTAAAAACAATTAGTATTTTTAATGGACTTAAAAGCGAAACAAATAGTTATTTGTTTAGAAAATGAATGACTTTTTTTTAGATTTGTTTCACACATATTTAAGCACCTTGAAAATATTATCATATTCTTATATCAAAAATCAAGTATTTTTTAAAAATTTACATATTTTTTTACAATTTCTAAATCATCAAAATGTATTTTATTAGAACCAATTATTTGATAATTTTCGTGTCCCTTTCCTAAAACCAATAAAATATCATTATTTTCTAAATAACCTATACCCTTTTTAATTGCATCTTCCCTATCTTTTATTATCTCATAATTACTTTTACTTATTCCCTTTGCAATATCATTAATTATATCATCTTCCTCTTCATATCTAGGATTATCATTAGTAATAATAACGAAATCAGAATACCTTGTTGCAATATCACCCATAATGCTTCTCTTAGTTTTCTCTCTATTACCACCACAACCAAAAATCGTAATTATTTTATTCTTACAGAAACACTTAACACTTTTCAAAACATTTTCCATTGCATCCGGTGTATGAGCATAATCAATAAATATTGTATTTGTTTTATAATTAACTATATACATTCTTCCAGGCGGAGCCTCTACATCAAGTTTTAATAACTCTTCCAAATCAAACCCCAAACAAACTAAAGACAAAACAGCCTCTAAATAATTATAAGCATTATATTTACCAACCATATTAATTGATTTATGATATTCTTTCTTATAATCAAACACAATATCAATTGATGATTGATTCAATTTTACATCCTTTATTCTAAAATTACCATATTTACCGACAGTTACATTATAATTATTTTCAAACATAAAATCACGATAATATTTATCATCAGAATTAATAATTGCATAGCGACTATTTCTAAGCATACCAAACAATTTTTGTTTAGCCTTCTTATAATCATCCATTGTTTTATGATAATCTAAATGATCTTCTGTTAAGTTAGTAAAAATAGCAGCATCATATTTTAACCCATAAACTCTATCTTGCACTAAAGAATGACTTGAAACCTCCATAACAACATATTCAATATTATCGCAAGAACACTCATATAAATACTCATACAATTCATCAATATCAGGAGTTGTATTATTTAACTCTTTAACAATACCACACTTATAAAAACCAATTGTACCTATATAAGCACATCTAACATTCATTTTATTCAATAACTGATAAATTATATAACTAATTGTTGTTTTTCCATTAGTACCCGTAACACCAATCAATTTTAAATCTTTAATACTATCATAATACTTATTATAAATATAATTATTATAATATTTCTTCGGATCTTCTACAACAATTGTTTTATCATCATATTTTTGCTTAGAAATAACCTCTACAGCCCCATTTTTAACAGCATCAAACACATACTCATTATTACCACTTGTATCAACATAAGTATCACCACAAACAATTTTCCTAGAATCTTTTTTTAACACATTTCCTCCTATATGTCACTATCTAGTAGTATATATGTTTTTTTATTTTTTAATATGCTAATTATTTTTTGATACTCCTCCAAATTTTCTATTATATATATTTTATTTCTATCATAATTATGTTCAATCAATTTTTCATAAATTAATGGCATCCAAGTAGTATTAAGTAAAATAATATATTTAAAGTTTTTAACTAAATTATCACTAAACTCAAAATTAGTTTTTTCATCAGCATTCTTAATACCACCTGTTACAATTATTTTATTACCTTTATAAGCATTTATTAATTTTAAACCTTCATAATGATTTTCTTTATTCAAACACTTAATATTGCTTATTAAAATACCATCATCCATTTTCGAAATCGTTATTTTTTTAGATTTTAAATTATTTAAACATCTTCTAATATCTGAATCATTTAATTTTAAATAAAAACCTAAGAAATATAATGATAAAGCCATTACATTCTCATCATAACTTATCAAATTAGTCGTAAGAGTATGTCTTTTACCATCGACTTTATAAGTAATAATACTCTTATTATCTTTATATTTAATATTTTTTATAATTTCATTAATATTTAAATCATTTATTTTATTATTATCAAAATAAATAACATTTTTAATATTCAATTCGTTATTATTAGCAACAATAATTTTTGTAAACTTATCTAATTTTTTACTTAATTCTTTATATATTTTTTGTTCATTAGAAATAACAATAACATCTGGTCTAAACGCTAAAAAAGATTTAACTTCTTCTTTATAATCTGTTTGAATCAAAATTAAATTATCTAGGCATATTTTCTTTTTATATTTAATTTCATTTATTTTTCTATCTAATTTTCTATAAAACACTATAATATTTCTATCAAAAATAGATAATAAAATAGTTCCAAGTATTGATGGTTTAAAGATTATAACTATAAATATATAAGTTATTATAGTTTGATATAAAACTGGTGTAAACTTTTTAATTTGTCTTTTATTATAATACATCATAAAAGTAATATTTAATAAACTAAATATAAAATATACTTCTGTTTTAAAGACTAATTCAATTAAATAAAAAAGTAAATAGATAACATCTATTTCGACATTTTTTTTATTATTTGTTATATGTAATGTTTTAAAGAAAATATATAGGATGTATGTTATATAAAAAAGGTACTTCATTTATTTCCAACTTTCTATTTTCGTGGATATTTTTCTAATTTATCATCATTAGTATACCATATTGCTTCCGCATTATACTTATCAAGAATCTTTTTACCATCTTCAATACTTAAAAAATACAAATAATTTGCAAGCATCTGAGCATCTAATGGACTTTCAGTAATTACCGTTACACTTTTATAATTGTTTTCTTGTTTTAGTGTATTCGGATTTATTAAATTGTGATAAAGATTGTTATCTGCTACATAATAATTTAAATATGGACCAACAGTTGAAATTGCTGTATTATTTAAATCTAAAAATAATAAATAATCATCCGTAAATGGTTTTTCAAGTGCGAATGTAAATTTCCTTCCTTTACTATCACCGAGCAAATAATTATCTTTCATATTTATTAAATAAGAATATATTTTGTTTTTTTCCAAACATTCTTTTATTTCATTTATTAAATATGATTTTATAATTAAATCATAACTTATTTCATTATTATCTTTATAAATTGGTTTAACACTTTTAATTTTCGAATCTTTATATATATTTTGAATACTTCCTTTATATATATTAACAAATCCTTTTGTTTTAGAATTAACACTTATTCCATATTCTAATAATTTATTTTTATCATAATTTATTAAAATATCTTCTATTTTATCAAATATTTTATTGCAATTTTTATTAGTATATAATTTAATATTTATACCATCAAAATATGAATATGTTTTTTCATATTCTTTTATTTTATTCTGATTATATAGTAAAAAAAAGAATAAACCAATAAAAATAATCAAAAAAAATGATATAATTAAGCGTTTCAATTTTTATCACCTTACATATTATATCATAATTTATTTTTAATAACTAGTCTATTTTTACCAAAATTACATCTTCGCCAATTTTTTCAATTTGTTTCCATAAAACTTCCATTTCATTTTTGTTATTAAATAAGGTAAATTTACTTTCTTCAACAACCAAACTTTTCATTGAACCTTCTTCATCTATATTTACATCTATTATACTTCCAATTTTTTTGCCATCACTTATATTTACTATATCTTTATCTTGCAAATCCGATAACCTCATATAACACCTCTATAATATTCTATTCAATTAATCGTTTAATGTGCCTAATTCCCATATGTTCTAATCTTGATATTTGGGCTTGTGATATTCCAAGTTCTTCCGCAAGTTCTGTTTGCGTTTTGCCAACAACAAATCTTTTTAATAAAATATATTTTTCTTTTTCTTTTATTTTTTTTAACGCTTCTTTCAAAGCAAGTAAAGTTTCTTTTGAATAAGTATTTCCTCTTTTATCTTCCAATTGATCAAACAAATATATCGGATCTCCACCATCTGTATAAACGGGTTCAAATATACTTATGGTGTCTTTCATTGAATTAAGAGCATTACAAACCTCATATTCCGATACCTTTAATTCATCTGCTATTTCTTTAACAGTTGGTTCTTTTTCATTTTTCCTTATTAATTCTTCTTTTACTTTTAATATTTTATATGCTAAATCTTTAACTGAACGCGCAACTCTAATACTATTACTATCTCTTAAATACCTTTTCACTTCTCCTAATATCATTGGAACAGCATATGTTGAAAACTTAACTTCGTGTGATAAATCAAAATTATTAATAGCTTTAATTAGTCCAACTGTTCCAATTTGAAATAAATCATCCATATTATCTGTTCGATTATTATATTTTTTTAAAATAGAAAGTACAAGTTTTAAATTACCTTCAATTAATTCTTTTCTAGCGTTTTCATCTCCCATCTGCATTTTTAAAAATAGTTCTTTCATTTCTTCATTAGTTAATACTTTAATATTTGCTGTATTTACATTCGCAATCTCAACTTTATGACGTGCCATATTTCCTCCTAATCTAGTTATGATAAAATAACAAAAAAATATACAATTTTTGTATATTTATTTTTGTCCTAAAATCAATCTATTTGTTAAATTAATTAATTCATAACTATCAGGATCATATAATGCTTTATCTGTATTTGTATCATAAATTAAAATATTATATATCTCATCCTTATCATATTCTACAAAATCATTATCAAAACTTTTAATCATATTTCTAAGTTCATTCATAACTTCTTTAGAATATTTATATTCTTTTGTTTCATTAAAACAATTATTTCCAATACATCTATGAAAACCAACTGCAACTACATTATTTGTATAAATTATTGCTTCATATTTAGTACCATTTATAGTTGTTATAATATTGTATTCTTCCTTTTTTTCAGGAACTAAAAATGCTACAATGATAGAACCGACAAGAATAATAAGCGCTAATATAACATATGCAAACGAATTATCTTTCATTATCTCGCCTTACCCTTTTTTTCTTCGACATTCAATTTCAAAAACATTTGTTTTGTTTTAAGTTCATTTTCAAGTAATTCAATTTTTTTATCTAATAAATCCAAATATTTTTTACTCAAATATACTCTATAATTATTACTAATTACTCTTTTATATCTTTCTAAATCATTTAAAACAATATCAATTGTTCCATCATCTTCATCACTTGATTCAATTAATTCAATTATTAATTGTGTATACATTGCTAATTTTCTTTTAATTTTTTTCTTAAGTATTTTTTCAATTAATTCCGGTTTAGTTAATTTAACCTCATCCACTAATATACCATCATATTTTATATTGTTTTGAGGATTAAAAACAAATCCTGGTATTTTCTTTAAATCTGTCTCTAAACTCTCTTCTTTTTTATCTTTTACTAACAAATATCTAACGTTCTCCATATGTCTTCTCCTCTAATATGTCTGGTCTTCTCTCTTTAGTCCTTTTTAAACTTTCCTCATATCGCCATTTTTTTATATTTTCGTGATGTCCTGACAATAAAACACTTGGAACTTCCATTCCTCTAAAATTAACTGGTTTTGTATATACAGGATAATCAAGTAAACCATTATTAAATGATTCTGTTTCCGTTGATTCTTCTTTAATTGCACCATCTAATAATCTAACAATACTATCAGTTATAACCATACTTGGTAATTCACCACCAGTTAATACATAATCACCAATACTAACTTCAAGATCAGCTAAAGCCCTTATTCTTTCATCAAATCCTTCATAATGCCCACATATTATAATTAAATGTTTTTTTAGTTTTAATTCATTAGCTTTCTTTTGATTATAACTTACACCTTGTGGCGTCATTAAAATTATATACGAATCATCATCTCTTATACTCTCAACACAATCATATATTGGTTCTGGCATAAGTATCATACCAGCTCCACCACCAAATTGATAATCATCTACTTTTTTATGAGGATCCTTTGAAAATTCGCGAAAATCATGAATATTTATTTCTACTATTTTCTTTTGAATCGCACGTTTTATTATAGATTCATTTAAAAATCCATCAAACATGTGTGGAAATATACTTAATATATCAATTCTCATCAAACACACCTCCAACAACAATTTCCCTTTTATTATCATCTATATTATTAATAAATTCTTTTAAAAATAGTATTTTTTTATTTGTATCGGTCACTAATATTTCTTGAACCTTATTTTGCATTATATATTTAACTTTTCCTTGTTTTACTCCTTCATATATAACATCATAACCAATCAAATCTTCTGGTAATATTTCTTTAACATATTCTCTTAATGAATAAACTTGTTTACCCTTTAAAAATAAAACATCATTTATATTGTTATAATCATTTAATGTTACCATATCATAATTTTTATGTTTTCTATAAGTTCTTATTTGATATTTTATATTATCTATATATAGGAAATTATTAATTTTAAATATTTCATTTTTATATTTAAAGTTTGAAAGAATTCTTAATTCACCTTTAATTCCGTGTGTATTTACTATTTTTCCTACATATATCATTTTAATCACCTACTTAATTCATACAAAATTATACTTGTTGCAACCGCAGCATTTAAGCTTTCACATTTTTTATTCATTTCTATATAAATATACTCATCACTTAACTCTTTAATTTCTTTAGAAACGCCTTTTCCTTCATTACCAATTATTATAGCAAATTTTTGATTTTTTTCAATAGACTTTACTAATTTTCCACCTTCTACATTAGTTGTAAGTATTTTATAATTATCATTTTTTAATTTTAATATTTCTTCTTTTATATCAGATACTACTATATTTATATTAAATATCATTCCTTGTGTAGATCTTAATACTTTAGAATTATATAAATCAACTCCTGTTTTTGATAATATTATTGTATCAATATTAAAAGCAACAGCCGATCTAATTATTGTTCCTAAATTACCGGGATCTTGAATATCATCAAGTATTAATATATGATTTCCTTGTATTTTATCATTTTTCTTATGACAAATACCTATTATTTTAGATGGATTATCAAGTTCTGTTATATATTTCATTACTTTTCCATTTACATAATTAGTTTTAACATCATATTTTTCATTATTTCCTTCTAAAAGTAATATTTCTTCTACCAAATTATTTTTAATGGCTTCTTCAACTAAATGTTTTCCTTCAATAATAAACTTACCATTTAAATCACGATATTTTTTATTATTTAATTTTTTTATTTCTTTTATATGTTCATTTTCTATTGATGTATATATCATTTGCACGCTTCCTTTGTATTATTTATTACAAGTTTGTATTCATATGTTTTACCATTTTCTTTAATTTCAACATATGAATTATCATAATTAATCTTTAGTCTTTCTTCTTGGTTGCACAAATCTTTTTCAATTAATTCTTCATTTAATAATTTACTTAATGTAACATTCACTTTATAATCGTTAGTAACATCAAAGATAGGAAAATCATCTGTTCCTCTTTTATCTTTTAACCATTTTTCAGCTGATAAAACAATACTTTCCTTTTGAGCATTAAATGCTTTTATTCGCATATTATGTACAATATTATCAAATACAACAACACCAATTGTGCCGATTATTCCAATTATTATAATAGTTGCAAGTAATTCCGTAACCGTAAATCCTCTTTTCATACAAACCTCTTTTCATAATAAAATTATATCATATTATTAAGACTTTTTAAACATATTTAAGTTATATCCCATCTTTTTCAAATTTTTATATATTTCTTCAACTGGTACACCTAATATGTTATAAAAGCTTCCATTTATTTTATTTATATAGTTGCTCATCATTCCTTCAATTACAAAACCTGATACATATAAAGCATCTTTTTCGTTTTTCAAATAATAATCAATATCTTCTTTACTTATTTTATTAAACTTTACCTTTGTTACAGCATAAGAATTAATTATTTTATTTCCATTTATAATTGCATATCCTGTTATAACTTTTACAGTTCTATTCGATGATATTTCTAAATATTTTCTTGCTTCTTCTAATGATGAAGGCTTTTCTAATATCTTATTATTTACTAAAACAATTGTATCGAGTCCAATTATTATACCTTTTTCTTTTATACTTTTTGCTTTATTAAGCGCAAGTAATTTGACTTTTTTATAAGGATTTTTACACTTAATTTTTGATTCATCAAAATTACTATTTATACATTTATGATATAAACATACTTTATTTAATATTTCTGTTTTAAATTTTGATGAAGACGCTAATAATAGATCCATTTTATTTCCTCCTAAATATATTTTAGCTTTAAAGTAAAGATATGTAAAGGAACTATTTGTTTTATTTTCTTTTTTTTGCTATAATGTACTTGGAGGGTAATATGAAAAAATTAAGTATTGTTGTACCTTGTTACAATGAAGAAGAAGCTATTCCTTTCTTTTATGAGGAAATAGATAAAGTGAGCAAATCTATGAAGAATGATTTTGAATTCATTTTTGTTAATGATGGTTCAAAAGATAAAACAATAGATATTGTAAAAGAATTAAGTAAAAAAGATAAAAGGGTTAAATATGTTCATTTTTCAAGAAACTTTGGTAAAGAAGCTGCTATGCTTGCTGGTTTAGAATTATCAAGTGGTGATTATATTACAATAATGGATGCAGATTTACAAGATCCACCCAGTTTACTTCCTGAAATGGTTAGATCAATTGAAGAAGAAGGTTATGATTGTATTGGTACAAGAAGAGTTACAAGAAAAGGTGAACCACCAATTAGAAGTTTCTTTGCACGTATGTTTTATAAAATTATTAATAAAATGTCCAAAGTTGAAATGGTTGATGGTGCAAGAGATTTTAGGCTAATGACTAGACAAATGGTTAATTCAATTCTTGAATTAAAAGAATACAATAGATATTCAAAAGGCTTATTTAGCTTTGTTGGATACAATACTAAATGGCTTGAATATGAAAACATTGAAAGAGTTGCTGGAGAAACCAAATGGTCATTTTGGAAATTATTTGGTTATGCAATTGAGGGTATTGTAGCATTTACTACTACTCCACTTACAATTGCTGCATTTATAGGTATGCTATTCTGTTTTGTTTCATTTATAATGATTATTGTTATAATTGTTAAAACATTATGTTTTGGTGATCCTGTAAATGGTTGGCCAAGTTTAGCTTGTATTATTTTCTTTGTAAGTGGTATTCAATTATTCTGTACTGGTATAATTGGTGAATATTTATCTAAAACTTATTTAGAAACTAAAAAAAGGCCTATTTATATTGTAAAAGAAACTAATATAGAAAAATAAAAAGAGAAATTAATTCTCTTTTTTATATTTGTTTTAAGGTTATTTTAGATGAACTACTACCAGCTGTTGATTTCATTGCTTCAGCAATAGATTGCG
Organism: Firmicutes bacterium CAG:884; assembly: GCA_000433875.1. GTDB lineage: Bacteria > Bacillota_I > Bacilli_A > RF39 > UBA660 > CAG-884. The sequence continues at coordinate 13,490 of HF993346.1, read as the reverse complement.
TTTCAGTAGTATAACCAATTATAACATATGCATCAGGATCAGTTAAAGTATTACTAAACATATTTGAATAATAAGTTGTACTTGTTATATTCATTATATTTATTTCTGAACAATTCCGAAACATACAATATATATCTGTTACATTTGATGTATTAATTTACAATATATAAATTGTTCAATCAACACAAAATTAAGAAAAAAACTAGATTTCTCTAGTTTTTTAATCCATTAATTGTTGTTCTAATACATCTAAAGGTTCTGTATCAATAACATCATTTTTAAGTTTATACTCTACATTTCTGTATTTCTTACAACCAGTTCCAGCAGGAATTAACTTACCAATAATAACATTTTCTTTTAAACCATTTAAATGATCAATCTTACCATGTATAGCAGCATCAGTTAAGATTCTAGTAGTCTCTTGGAATGATGCAGCAGATAAGAATGAATCAGTTTCAAGAGAAGCCTTAGTAATACCAAGTAATACTGGTCTACCAGTAGCAGGAACCTTTCCTTCAAGAATAAAGCTCTTATTAGTATCAGTAAACTCATTAATATTAACCATTGTACCAGGTAAGAATAAAGTATCACCACTATTAATAATCTTAATCTTAGAAATCATTCTCTTAGCCATTATCTCAACGTGCTTATCACTAATATCAATACCCTGTGAACGATATACCTTTTGTATTTCAAGAAGTATATAATTTTGTACAGTAATAGGATCAGTAACAGTTAATAACTCTTTAGGTGAAATAGCACCATGAGTTAATCTTTGACCAGCCTTAACCTCTTGATTTAACTCAACAGCAAGCTTAGCGCCATAATTAGAAGTATGCTCCTTCTTATCAGCATCATTCGCTACTGTAATAACCCATTTACCACCATCATCTTCGATCTTAGTAACAACACCATTAATCTCAGAAATAGTAGCCTTTCCTTTTGGTATTCTAGCTTCAAATAACTCTTGAACACGAGGTAAACCTTGTGTAATATCATCTCCACCAGCAACACCACCAGTATTAAAGTTTTTCATAGTTAACTGTGTACCAGGTTCACCAATAGATTGAGCAGCCATTATACCAACAGCCTCACCAGTTTCAACAATTGAACCAGTTGCTAAGTTACGGCCGTAACACATACGACATACACCATGATCAGACTTACAAGTTAAAACAGTTCTAATTGATATTTCTTCAATACCAGCCTTACATATCTTATCAGCAAGTTGTTCAGTAATATATGTATTTCTTTCACAAATAATCTCTTTTGTTTTAGGATCAATAACATTCTTAGCAGTATATCTACCAGAAATTCTTTCCTTAAATGACTCAACAACAGTTCCATCATTTTCATTTATAAATGCACGAACTACCATACCTTGATCAGTTCCACAATCATCATCACGAACAATAATATCTTGTACAACATCAACAAGTCTTCTTGTTAAGTAACCAGCATCCGCTGTTTTAAGAGCTGTATCAACCGCACCCTTACGAGTACCATGAGTTGAAATAAAGAACTCAGAAATTGACACACCCTCACTAAATGATGAAATAACCGGTATTTCTACTTGACCACCCGATGGGTTAGTAAATAATCCACGCATACCACATAATTGTGTATGGGAATTAATATCACCACGAGCCTTAGAATCCATCATTAAGTATATTGGATTTGGATTTGGATTATTCTTCAAATCATTCTCAACAGTTTCTTTTAATTCAGCTTGAATCTCAGCCTTAGCTTTTGTCCAAGTCTCAATAACCTTGTTATATCTTTCTTCATCAGTAATCAAACCTCTCTTGAACTGTTTATTAATTGTATCAACAAGAGCTTGTGATGAAGCAATTATTTCTGGTTTCTTAACACTTTCAACAACATCTGATATTGCAATTGAAATACCTGATAAAGCTGAATGTTTAAAACCTAAATCTTTTAATTTATCAAGCATAACTGAAGTTTCAGTTGTAGCATATCTCTTATATATTTGAGCAATTAACTTACCAAGCACACCTTTATTAAATGCATTTGTTATAGGCATTTCTGCTATAGTAGATTTAATATCAGTTCCTTTACTCAAGAAGAATTTACTTGGAGTCATAACTTCAATATTTTCAGTACTACCTTCGTTTATATATTGATAACTATCTGGGAATATTTCATTAAATATAATCTTACCAGGTGTTGTAACTAAATATTTATCCATATATTCTTCTGGGAATAATTTGTGTCTAAATGACTTAGTAGGTAAAGCAATTCTCGTATGAAGAGTAATTTCTCTTCTCTCATATGCCATAAGCACAGCATCTGGACTCTTAAATACTCTACCCTCACCTTCAAGACCTTTTCTTTCAATAGATAAGTAATAGTTACCTAATACCATATCTTGTCCCGGTGTAACAATAGGTTTTCCATCCTTTGGAGATAGAATGTTATTTGCACCTAACATCAATATTCTAGCCTCAGCTTGAGCCTCTTCAGAAATTGGTAAGTGAACAGCCATTTGGTCACCATCGAAATCAGCATTGAAAGCTGTACAAACTAGAGGGTGAAGTCTAATAACCTTTCCACCAATTAATTTTGGTTCAAACGCTTGAATACCAAGTCTATGTAATGTAGGAGCACGGTTTAACATAACCGGATGTTCTTTCATTTTTTCTTCAACAATATCCCATACTCTTGGATCTTTATTATCAATCATCTTCTTAGCAGCTTTAATATTAGATGCTAATTCTTTTGTAACTAAACCATTTATAACATGTGGTTTAAATAATTCAAGAGCCATATCTTTTGGAATACCACATTCATACATTTTTAATGAAGGACCAACAACGATAACTGAACGACCAGAATAGTCAACACGTTTACCAAGTAAGTTTTGACGGAAACGACCTTGTTTACCTTTTAACATATTTGATAAAGACTTTAGTGGTCTATTACCAGCACCTGTTATATTTCTTCCTCTTCTACCATTATCAAATAAAGCATCTACAGCTTCTTGAAGCATACGTTTTTCATTTTGAATAATTATAGAAGGCGCACCTAATTCCATTAACTTTTTAAGTCTGTTATTACGATTTATAACTCTTCTATATAAATCATTTAAATCAGAAGTCGCGAATCTTCCACCATCAAGTTGTAACATTGGTCTTAAATCAGGTGGAATTACAGGAAGAGCATCTAAAATCATCCAAGATGGTTGATTACCTGACTCTAAAAATGCATTTAATACATCAAGTCTTTTAATTAACCTAACTCTTTTTTGACTAGCTGAATCTTTAATAGCTGCTATTTCTTCCTTAATATTTTCTACTTCTTTTTCAATATCAACTTGTAAAAGTAATTCTTTTATAGCTTCAGCGCCCATACCAACTCTAAATGAGTTACCATATTTTTCATAATAAGCTCTATATTCTTTATCAGAAATAGTTTGTTTCTTTTCAAGTGGTGCACTTCCTGGATCCAAAACAACATATGATACAAAGTATAATACTTCTTCTAAATCTCTTGGAGACATATCAAGAACAAGTCCCATTCTTGAAGGCACACCCTTAAAGAACCAAATGTGGGAAACAGGAGTTGCAAGTTCAATGTGTCCCATTCTCTCACGACGTACCTTAGCACGTGTAACTTCAACTCCACATTTATCACAAACGATATTTTTATATCTTAATCTTTTATATTTTCCACAAGAGCATTCAAAATCTTTTGTAGGTCCAAAAATCTTTTCACAAAACAACCCATCTCTTTCTGGTTTTAAAGTACGATAGTTGATTGTTTCTGCTTTTTTAACCTCTCCATATGACCAAGCTCTTATTTTTTCAGGAGATGCGATGGAAATTCTTATTCCTTCAAAATCATTTACATCCATTATTCAATCTCCCCTTTCTCATAAGCATCAATGAAATCTTGTTCAATTTCTTCATCGCTTAATGCTTCATCTTCAAATTCATCCAACTCTTCAGCTACGGTTTCTTCTGTCGCACTAACTTCATCATCTGATAAATTCAAATCAATTATTTTATCTTCTTCGTTTTCTGGAAGACCAGTATTAGTCTCTTTTTCTTCAAGTTCTTTTAATTCGTGGAACTTATCATCTTGACCAAGTACTGTTATATCAAGCCCTAAAGCTTGGAATTCTTTAATTAATACTTTAAAGCTTTCTGGAACACCAGATTTAGGTATTGGTTCACCTTTAACTAAAGCCTCATATACTTTAACACGGCCAACAACATCATCTGATTTAACAGTCATCATTTCTTGTAAAACATTAGCAGCACCATAAGCATATAATGCCCAAACTTCCATTTCACCAAATCTCTGACCACCAAATTGAGCCTTTCCGCCAAGTGGTTGTTGTGTAACTGTACTGTATGGTCCAGTTGAACGAGCGTGCAACTTATCATCAACCATATGGTGAAGCTTGATCATATACATTACACCAACGCTTATTCTATTATCATAAGGTTCACCTGTTCTACCATTATATAAAACAGTCTTACCATCTTCATCTAATCCAGCTTCTTTCAAAGCATCAATTATTTCGCCTCTAGTTGCACCTTCAAATACAGGAGTTGAAACATAAATATTTAATTTTTCAGCAGCTGCACCTAAATGCATTTCTAGAATTTGTCCAAGGTTCATACGTGATGGAACTCCTAGTGGATTAAGAAGGATATCAACTGGTGTACCATCAGCTAAGTATGGCATATCTTCTTCCGGTAATATCAATGATATAACACCCTTATTACCGTGTCTTCCAGCCATCTTATCACCAACTTGGATTTTTCTCTTTTGTGCTATATAAACACGAACTATCTTAAATACTCCTGGAGGTAATTCATCAGTATCTTCTTTTGTAAATACTTTAACATCATGAACAATACCTTCTCCTCCGTGTGGAACTCTAAGTGAAGTATCACGAACTTCTCTTGTTTTTTCACCAAATATAGCGTGTAATAATTTTTCTTCACTTGTAAGTTCAGCCATTCCTTTAGGAGTTACTTTTCCTACTAGAATATCATCATCTTTTACTTCAGTACCAATTCTAATGATACCATTTTCATCAAGGTTACGTCTAGCATCTTCACCAACATTCGGAATATCTCTTGTAAACTCTTCTGGTCCAAGTTTAGTATCACGACACTCTATTTGATAACTTTCAATATGTATTGATGTATAAACATCATCTTTTACTAATCTTTCGTTTAGAATAACAGCATCTTCATAGTTATAGCCATCATAGTTCATAAATGCAACTGTAACATTTTTACCAAGTGCAAGTTCACCTTTATTAGTACTTGGGCCATCACCTATTACTTGTCCTCTTCTAACACTATCACCAACTCTTACAATTGGTTTTTGATGATAACAAGTACCATTATTAGATCTTTCAAATCCATTCAACCAATAAGTTTCTGAGTTGCCACTCATATTTTTAATTATAATTTTCTTTCCATCAACATAGTCAACAATACCATCAGTATTTGATATTACAACTGTTCCAGAATCACGAGCTGCGATTGCTTCAACACCAGTTCCAACTCTTGGAGCTTCTGTTGTAATAAGTGGTAATGCTTGACGTTGCATGTTTGCACCCATTAGGGCTCTCTTACCATCATCATGTTCCAAGAATGGAATACCACTTGTTGTAATTGATACAACTTGTTGAGGTGATACATCAATAAAATCAACTTTTTCTTTTTCAATAATTACATTATCATCTCTGTATCTTGCTGGTACACGACTATCTGTTATTTCACCATCATCATTAATATTTACAGTAGCTTGAGAAATGTAATAATCCATCTCTTCATCTGCTGTCATATAAACAATTTCATCAGTTAACTTGCAATTTACAACTTTACGATATGGTGTCATTATAAAACCATAATCATTTACTCTTGCATAAGAAGCAAGTGAAGTGATTAATCCGATATTTTGTCCTTCTGGAGATTCAATTGGACATAATCTTCCATAGTGTGATGGGTTAACATCACGAACATCCATACCTGCTCTATCACGAGCTAAACCACCAGGTCCTAAGCAAGTTAATCTTCTTTTATTTGTTAATTCTGCAATTGGATTAGTTTGATCCATAAATTGCGATAATTGGCTACTACCAAAGAATTCTTTGATTGCAGCTGTTAAAGGTCTTATATTTATAAGTGTTTTTGGAGTAACTTCAGCTATATCTTGAGTACTCATTCTATCTCTAATTACTCTTTCAATACGAGCTATACCAATTCTGAATTGATTTTGTAACAATTCACCAACTTGACGTACACGTCTATTTGATAGATGGTCAATTTCATCAAAATTACCAATTCCACCTAATAAATTTAAATAATATGATACAGATGCATAAATATCTGATATTGTTAATCTCTTAACTGTAAGTGTTTGATCATTTCCAACAACTCTAACAATCTTAGTTGGATCATTTTTATCAAATACTTTTACAACTTGAATATTACATACTGGAATTTCTTCATCAAGTGCCGTATTAAATGGTACTTCTTTTATACCAAATCCTGCTTCAAGTGCATCTTTTAATACCTCTAAATTATCCTTTGTTATAATTGTTCCTTTTTCTAGAACAACCTCATTATTCTTCTTTATATCCTCAGCAAGTGTTAATCCTAACATTCTTTCTAGAACATTTAGTTTTTTATTAAACTTATAACGTCCTACTTTTGCTAAATCATATCTAAATGCATCAAAGAATTTAGATACTAATTGGTTCTTAGCTGAGTCTAGAGTACTAGGTTCACCTGGTCTTAATTTTGAATGAATATCTATTAAAGCTTCATCAGTATTTTTATTTACATCTTTTTCAATTGTTTTTTGTAAATAATCATCTTCACCAAATACACTTAATATATCTTCATCATTTGATAAACCAATTGCTCTAAGTAATGTAGTAACCGGTACTTTTCTAGTTCTATCAATACGAACATAGATTACTCCCCTTGTATCGGTTTCATATTCAAGCCATGTTCCTCTTGTTGGTATTACTTGGCTTGTTATGCATACTCTTCCGTTTTTATCTACTTCACGGCCAAAATATACACTTGGTGAACGAACTAATTGTGAAACTATTACACGTTCTGCTCCATTAATAACAAACGATCCACTATCTGTCATTATTGGCATATCGCCTAAATAGATTTCCTGTTCCTTTACTTCACCAGTTTCTTGGTTAAATAATCTAACCTCAACTTTTAAAGGAGATGCATAAGTTGAATACCTATCTTTGCATTCCTTTATGTTATAACGTGGTGCTTCGAAGAAGAAATCACCGAATTCAAGTATTAAATTACCTGTAAAACTTTCCACAGGAAAAATATCCTCAAAAACTTCTTTGATTCCATCTGTCATAAACCAGTCATAAGATTTTTTTTGAATCTCTAGTAGATTAGATAGTTCTACTGAGTTCTTTGTTTTAGCATAGCTACGTCTTTCACGGTAATCACCGTATTTCTTTACATTAAATGCCATTAATTCACCCCTATTACTAAGATTTAGACACTCTTTAAAAAATGTTTAAAGTAATTGCTACCAATATATAATTCTAACAAACAAATGTCAAAGTGTCAATTATTTTGAACACAAAATTACAAAAAAACCTTTATTTTTTGCAATTAAGTTTACATTGTAGAATTTTTTCAATTTTTCCATTAAACTTTTGGCACCTTGATCTTTATTTACAACGATTATTAATTTTCCATTATCGTTCAAATGGTCCTTGGCTTCAAATAATATTTTATATAAAATTTCATTTCCGACTCTTATTGGTGGATTAGATATAATATAGTCATATTTATCTTGAACATTTTCATATATATTGCTTTCAAATATATTTGTTTTAACTTTATTTAGTTTACTATTTTCTTTAGCAAGTTCAATACTTCTTTTATTGATATCAAGCATATCAACCTCTAAACCTGTAAACTTTGATACAATAATGCCAATACTTCCATACCCACATCCAAAATCTAGTATTTTGCCATTTATATTTTTGTAATCTAAGTTTTCAAGTAAGGTTCTTGTACCAAAATCTAAGCCCTTCTTACTAAATACTCCATTATCAGTTATAAAGCTAAAATCTTCATTCTTAATTATAACTTTTATTATTTTTTTATTATGCTCAAGGTCTTCGTTAATAAAATAATGTCCCATAAAGTCAAAAAGCCTATACGAAAAGTTTTTTTATTCGTATAGACTTTGTTGTTATTTAAGTTCGATTGTAGCTCCAGCTTCTTCGAATTTAGCTTTCATTTCATTAGCTTCATTAGCAGCAACTTTTTCTTTAATTACTCCACCGTTATCAGCGATAGCTTTAGATTCACCTAAACCTAATCCTGTAATTTCTTTAATTAATTTAATAACAGCAAGTTTATTAGCACCAGCAGCACTTAATACAACATCAAATGCACTTGGTCCTTCTTCTTTTGCTTCAGCAGCAGGTGCAGCAGCAACTGCTACAGCACTTGGATCTACTCCGTATGCTTCTTTCATAGCGTCTACTAATTCTTTAATTTCTAATATACTCATTTCATTTAATGATTCAATAAAAGCTTCTTTTGTTAATTTTGCCATTTTCTATTCCTCCTTTTAATGACTTAGTTATTTTCTTTTTGTTTAGCTAGTAAATCTAATGCAATTGATAGATTACGTACAGTACCAATTAAGCCTGAAGCAACTTGAGTAAGTAATACTTCTCTTGATGGTATTGATGCGTATTTATTTAATACTTCTAGATCTGCTGGCTTTCCTTCAATTATTCCAACTTTAATTTCTAGAGCTGGACATTTTTTTGCAAACTCGCTTAAAATCTTAACTGGTGTTACTTCATCAGCACCAAATGCGATTGCTTTTGGTCCGTTTAAATGTTCACCAAGATCTAATTTTAAGGAGTCAATTGCTCTTTTAGTAAGTGTATTTTTGTAAACTTTTAAATCAGCATTATTTGCTTTTAGTTCACGACGTAATTTAGTCATATCAGCAACTGTCATATTATGATATTCAAATAATACTACAGATGATGATTCACTTACTTTATTCGCAATTTCATTTACGATTGATTGTTTTTTCTCAATTATTTTTGCGTTAGCCATATTTCCTCCTATAATTTTAAAACTCTTCACCGAATTCGACAGCAAAGAGTTTAAGTATTCTTATTTCTCCTCGGTAGGATATTAAGCTTAAAGCACCCACTGTCTTCGGTTTCAAACAAAATTATTTTAACATATTATTTTTTAAATGTCAAAGCTATTTGCATTTATTTTTATACCTGGACCCATTGTTGATGAGATACTAATATTTTGAATATAAGTTCCTTTTATAACAGATGGTTTAGTTTTAGCAATCATAGCTACGAAAGCGTTCAAGTTTTGAAGTAATTTTTCTTCATCAAATGAAACTTTACCAATTATAGCGTGAATGTTACCAAAACTATCAGTACGATATTCAATACGACCGCTTTTAACATCTTCAACAGCTTTCTTAACGTCAGTTGTAACTGTTCCTGTTTTAGGGTTTGGCATTAATCCTTTTGGTCCTAATACTTTACCTAATTTACCTAATTGAGGCATCATATCTGGTGTTGCTATTAATGTATCAAAATCGAACCAATTTTCTTTTTCAATTTTTTCAAGCATATCAACATCACCAACATAATCTGCTCCAGCAGCACGAGCTTGATCAGCAAAAGCATTCTTAGCAATTACTAATACTTTTTTAGTTTTTCCTGATCCATTAGGAAGTACAAATGCACCTCTTAATTGTTGGTCAGCTTTCTTAGTATCAAGGTTTAATTTGATTGCTATTTCTACTGAAGAATCAAACTTAGTAATAGATGTTTCTTTAACTAATTTAACAGCTTCTTCATTAGTATATAGTTTTGTTTTATCAACTTTTGTACAAGCTTCTGTGTATTTACGTCCTTTTTTCATTTTTCTAACCTCCTTATGTGGTATTTGGGAAAATTTTTTAATTTTACTTGAAAACGGATATTATATCCTTCCACATTTAATAGAAATTATTTTTCTACTTTAACGCCCATATTACGAGCAGTGCCTTCAACTATTTTCATAGCAGCTTCTATGTCATAGCAGTTTAAATCAGGCATTTTAATTTCAGCTATTTGCTTTAATTGTTCTTGTGATAAAGCGCCAACTGTTTCGTTAGCTCCTTTAACGCCACCCTTTTTAAGACCTAATGTTTTCTTAATTAGGAAAGGTGTTGGTGGAGTTTTAATTACGAAATCGAAACTTCTATCATCATAAATAGAAATTACAACTGGTAATATATCTCCCATTTTTTCTCTTGTTGCATCGTTATATTTTGTACAAAAATCTTGCAAGTTAATTCCTGCTGGACCTAATACTGTTCCAACGGGTGGAGCTGGTGTAGCTTTACCTGCAGGTATTTGTAATTTAACTTCTTTTACAATTTGTTTAGCCATATTCTCGCCTCCTATATTTTTTTGTATGTGGTTCAATCGACCATTTTACACGTTTTCACGTATTTTTGCATATTTTTATATGCTTTCTCCCACTTGTCTATATAAAATATAGCGTAATAATAATAGCACATTCTATTTTTATTGTCTACACTTTACATCAAATTTTTTTAATTTTTATAAAACTTTCTCTATTTCTGCAAGTTTTAACTCAACAGTTGTCTCTTGACCGAATAAATCAAGCGCTACTTCTAATTCTTGATTTTCCATATCAATACTTTTAATTTTACCAACCATATTTGCAAACGGTCCACTTGTTACTTTAACTGTTGTTCCAACTTCTAGTTCATTAGCAATATCTAATCTACTCATTCCCATACTGCCTAAAATCTTATCAACCTCAGCAGGCGTTAACGGAAATGGTTTAGCACCTTTACCACTTGATCCGATAAATCCTGTAACACCAGGCGTATTTCTTACAACAAACCAAGCTTCATCAGTCATTACCATTTCAACTAGAATATAACCAGGAAATATTTTTTTTAATTTTTCTTTTCCTTTTTCATCTATAACTTTTTCTTCTGGTACTACTACTCTAAAGATATAGTCTTCAAGTCCCATAGTTGATGCACGCATCAATAGTTTTTCTTTAACTTTGTTTTCGTGTCCAGAATATGTGTTTACAACATACCATTCTTTATTCATAATTAATACCCATTAATTAGAGTTTTAATTCCTGCAATTATTAAATCTAATAATCCAAAATAAAGTGCGAAGAATATAACTAATGATATTGTTGCAACTGAATATGTAATCATTTCTTTTTTATTAGGAAATCTAACTTTCTTCATTTCGCTTTTTACATCTTTTAAAAAACTCATAATTTTCTCCTTTATTGTATTTAAAAAGCACTTGAAGTGCTATATAAATAATATCACACTTAAAGTACTTTAGTCAAGTTTATTTTGCGTTTTTTCATTTTAAATATATTCTAAAATGAAAGTGGAATTGTTTTAAAGGATAGGTTTACATATGAAACAAAAAAAATTTACACTTAAAAAGTTCAAGTAAATCGGCTATAATTATATTAACACAAATAAATATAGAAAGAAGTGATTTACTTGAACAATAATTATTTTAATACAAAAAAAGAAAAAAATAAACATTTATTATTAAAAGATTATAAAAAAATTGAATCTGAATATAACCATTATATTTTTTCTAAAGATAAAAGGATTGGTATGACTAATTTTAAAAAGGCATTAGCTGATATGATTGGTACTACTTTATCCAACATTTACAAGATTATCAAAGATGGTCTTATAACAGTTAAGGATTATGATTTAAGAGAAAGAATTGAATTCAATGCTAATACTGCTTATGAAAAAAGAACTAAGAAATCCATTGAAAGCAATTCTTCCAAAAGATTATCTTCCAAAACATTTGTTGATTTAGTTGTAAAAGAATTAAGAAGTGAATATAACATTAATTCTGTCGATGAAATTATAAATGATTTAAAACTTAATAGACAAGATGAAATAAAAGATATGGAAACAATATGTACCGCAACATTTTACAATTATGTAGAACAAAATAAGATAGATGGTTTTAATAAAGAAGAACTACCAATGAAAACAAAAAGGAAAAAGAAAAACGAACATAAAGAAGGTAAAACGGCACCAAAAGGTACTAGCATTGAAGAAAGACCTTTTAAACTCGAGGACAGATCTGAATTCGGTCATTGGGAGGGAGATACTATTATTGGAGGAAGAAACGTTAAAAATTCTGGTGCTGTATTCACTTTAGTCGAAAGAAAAACTAGATTTCAATTAACTGTTAAAATGAAAGATAGAAAGGCAAATACTGTTTATAAAGCTGTTAAGTTATTAAAGAAAAAATACCCTGAATTAAACGATTATAAACTATCAGACATATTTAAAACCATTACTTTTGATAATGGTGTTGAGTTTTCTAAATGGAAAGATATTGAAAAATATCTAAAAACTAAAACTTACTTTGCTCATCCTTATTCATCTTGTGAAAGAGGTTCAAATGAAAATGGCAATAAATTACTACGTATTTTTCTACCTAAAGGCAGCAATATTAACGAATATGATGATGATTATATTATGAGAGCCAACGAACTTATTAATACAAAAATAAGGAAGATCCTTGGTTACAAATCTTCCTTAGAATTATTCACAATTGAGTTAGAAAAACTAACTCAATTGACAGCATAATTATAGCACGACTTTACACTTTTTTTACCAAAATTCCAGTTTCTGCTTGAAATTTAGGGTTTTTTTCATTTTATATTTGAGTACCTTTTACAACTTTACTACTTGGTGATTGAGTTGCAATCATTTGATCTACTAAAGTGCTTGTATCAGCAGTATAATTAACTGTTATTTTAGCATTTGATGATGTTGCTGCCCTTGTAAACATAGAACTATAACTTGTTACATTTGGGTTCATAATATTAATTGTTGTTGTAAGCTTTGAACAATACCAAAACATATGATCCATATTTGTTACATTTGATGTATCAAAACTGCTTAAATCTAAACTTGTTAATGATGAACAATCAGAAAACATACAATACATATTTGTTACTTTTGATGTATTAAAACTACTTAAATCTAGATTCGTTAAAGATGAACAATAATAAAACATCCACATCATAGTTGTTACTTTTGATGTATTAAAACTACTTAAATCTAGATTCGTTAAAGATGAACAAGCATAAAACATATTATTCATATCTGTCACATTTGATGTGTTAAAACTACTTAAATCAACACTTTTCAAGTTTGATAATGCAAACATATATTTCATATTTGTTACTTTGGATGTATCAAAATTACTTAAGTTTAAACTTGTTAAAGATGAACAATGATAAAACATATTATTCATATCTGCTACTTTGGATGTATTAAAATTACTTAAACTTAAGTTTGTCAAGGATGTACAACTAGAAAACATAGATTGCATATTTGTTACATTTGATGTATTAAAATTACTT
>HF993345.1 GCA_000433875.1 Firmicutes bacterium CAG:884 | reverse complement strand
TATGGATAATGGAATGATGGAAAACTTTTTTGGACTACTTAAAACTGAAATGTTCTACGACCAAGAAGATAAATATAAAACACTAGATGAATTAATTATAGCTATAGATGACTATATTAATTATTATAATTATGATAGAATTAAAGTGAAATTAAAAGGACTGTCTCCTGTAAATTACAGATTACAATCCTCTAATTAGAAACTATTTATAAACTGTCTAACTTTTGGGGTTCAGTTCATTATTTCCTCTTTTTCTATGATATTTTCTATTTCTTGCCCTAATCGTTCAATAATACCAACTACAAGGGCATTTCCCATCATAAAATTTCTTCTTTTATCAGTCATGCCAGTATTAGTCCAATTGTCTGGAAATCCATTAATTCTTTCACATTCTACAGGTGTTAGTAATCTTATTTTTTTAGTTAAGTAATCTTCAACAATGTGTGTTGTTCTGCTAACTCCACCTTCACTTGTTAGCATAGTTCTAGCAGGCGCATCTAAATTGTCAGGACATGGCATAGCGCCTTCTGTGTACATATATGGTTCACCGTTTGGTTTTATTCTAGGAATTCTTTTTGTTCCCTTTAAATATTGAAATTTTTCTAAAGTTTCTTTGCTTAAGAAAAATTTATCTTCAACTTTATCTTTTTGAATAATATTTTTTAGTGGGTAGATTTCATTACAATCTTTTTCCACTTTGGATGAATAAACTTTACCATTTAACATAACTCCAGAATTATAAAACTGTGCTTTAAAGTTATCGCTTACTTCAACTAATGTTTTATAACTATTTTTTGTTAAATCGGTGATACTGTAATCTAATTCTTCTTTCTTTATTGGAAATTGTTTTACAAAAATACCTTTTTCAAATATTACATTTTTTAAATCGACTTTAGCTAATGATTTATAATAGTTGGTTGATTTATGGTATGCAAAAATAAATACTCTTCTTCTTTTTTGTGGTAATCCATATTCTCCAGCATTTATAACTCTCCATTCGACAGCATAACCATTATCCATAAAACTTCTTAATATTATTCCAAAGTCTCTTCCTCTTTGCTTAGCAGGAGATAATAATAATCTATCAACATTTTCTAAAAGTACAAATGGAGGTTTCTTTGCTTTTAAAGTATCATTAATTGCCCACCAAAGAACTCCTTTTTTTCCTTCAATTCCTTTACTATTAGATAGTGTTTGAGCCACAGAATAATCTTGACAAGGAAATCCACCAACTAATAAAGTATGGTCGGGAATTTCTTTTTTATTTACTTCAAAAATATCAATATTACTTGCATCTTCAGAACCAAATCTTTTAATATAACAATTAAAGGCATCTTGAGTTTTTGTAGAAGGTTCCCATTGGTTAGCCCACACAAATTTCCAATTGCCATTTTCTTTAACTTCATCATTTATTAATGTAACTTTATTTAATCCACATCTAAATCCACCAACACCGGCGAATAATTCTACAACTGTTTTTTTCATGAATAATACTCCTTTATCTTGTTTAAAAAGTCTATTTATATTATAATATAAATAAGTAAAAAGATTAACTTTATTACTATATAAAGTATAACTTAATTTATTAAAAAGATCAATACTTACTAATAATATTTTACAATAAATTTTTAATTAAAACAAGATCGAAAGGAGAATTTATGAAAAAAAATTATACTGAAGAAGAAATAACTATATTGGCTCAATCAGCAATTGGTAAAACATTTGGTGAATTACAAGATATGAATGTTAAAACAGTTAAAAGTGAAGAATATGATGAAGAAACTGAAAAATTTAACAAAGCTTTCTTTGGCCATATTTTTGAAAATGATGTTTATAAATATGGGTCAAATTCAGTGTCAGCACCCGATTTTGAAGATGCTGGTATTGAGCTAAAAGTTACACCGTATAAAAGAAACAAAGACAATACTTTATCTGCTAAAGAGAGATTGGTTTTAAATATTATTAATTATATGGAAGAATACAAAAATGATTTTTTTAGTAGTCATTTCTGGTATAAGAATAATAAAATTCAAATTATTTGGTATTTATATGAACAGGGGATAAATAAAAAGGATTTAAAAATAACTCATGAAAAATTATTTACTTTTCCGGAAGAAGATTTAAAAATTGTAATTGAAGATTGGAATGCTATTATAGAGAAAATTAAAGATGGTAAGGCACATGAAATTTCTGAAGCTGATACAATGTATTTAGGTGCTTGCACTAAAGGAGCAAATTCGCAATCATTAAGAGAACAACCCTTTTCCACTATTAAAGCAATGCAAAGAGCATTTTGTTTAAAGACCTCATATATGACTCAGTTGGTTAGAAAATATATTGGTAATTATGAGAATGTAGAAAAAATTATAGGAAAAAGAGATATTACATTTAATGAGTTTATTAATAATGTAATTAATAAATATAAAGGAATGACTCAAAAACAATTAATGGAAGAATTTAATATTGAATCTAATGCTAAAAATTTAAATGCTATGTTAATAAGTAGAATGTTCGGTGTTAAGGGAAATTTAAGTGAAACAGATGAATTTCTAAAAGCTAATATTGTTCCAAGGACTATAAGAGTAGAAGAAAATGGAAAGATAAAAGAGTCAATGCCATTTCCAGCGTTTAAGTTTACTGATATTTTAAAACAAGAATGGGAAACATCTGATTTAAAAGAGGAATTGGAATCAACTAAATATATGTTCTTTGTATTTAAAATGGTAAATGGGGAATATGTGTTTAAAGGAATAAAATTATGGAATATGCCACAGTTAGAAATCAATTTAGAAGCAAAACATGTTTGGGAACTAACTCGTATATGTGTTCTCACTGGAAATATAGTTAAAGAAATAGATAAAAATGGAAATAGAATAACTAATTTTCCAGGGATGTCAGTTAGTAAAGTTTGTCATGTTAGACCTCATGCTAGAGATTCAAAAGATACATTTGAATTACCGGTTAGAGATAGAGTAACAAATGCAACAGAATATACAAAACATTGTTTTTGGTTAAATAATAAATATTTAGAAGAAATTTTATTAGAATTTATTTAACAAATAATACTGTAAATTTTTGCTTTATATTAAAGAAAAACAACCATTTATAATGTATCAAAACTAATTTAAACCCAACTAAAAATTCAACTAAAATACTCAACTAAAATCGCTACTGACATTAATAATAAACTGTTCAACTTTCGGAGTTCAGTTCAGTTTAAGCAAAACTACCCATTTTTTATTTTCTTCTTTTTAATCTTTATTTCTATCTTTTGCAATATTTTTCAATTATTTATAAAAAAAACGAAAAAATATTAAAAATTATAATTTTTTTAATAAAATGCATATAATTAAATTCTTTGTTTTAAGGGTTTAAGAAAAAAATGAATATAAACTGCATATACTTATATATATGCTTTTTTGAAAGTGCGAAAATAGTTTTGCACCACTTACTACGGAAAGTTTTCCTTGTAAAAGAAGGAAAATGAATTTGCTGTGGTGTCATCCATATTCTGTTAAAAATTAGAAACGCGTAAATAATGTCTTTTTGACATTATTTTTTTGGTAGTTAGATTTCGTATCTTTCATAATTTTGTGCATTTGTTTACTTGAAAAAATTAAATTAGCAGTTACTTTAAATTAAGTAATTCTTATGTTTAAGTATAAGAATTTTTTTGAATAAAAGGGGTATAAAATGAATTTAAATAATACTAAAACAAATAAAAACAACATAACTTTAAGTAGGTGTTGCTATGAATGAAAATAATATAACTTTTAAAGATCTTATTTTAAAATATCTTATCGAAGAGATAGAAAAAGAAAATAATGCGCTGTAATTTTTTTAATAATGCGGTATTATTAAATTGTCTTAATACTCAGTCAAGTAAGAAGATTGGAGGATTGAATGTATAATACTTACTTAACTGAAATAGATTTCAATGTTGGAATCTATATAAGATTATCTCAAGAAGATAAAGATAAAAAATATGAATCTGATAGTGAAAGTGTTATTAATCAAAAAGAATTACTAAGAAGTTATGTTAAAAATAATAATTTTAATCTATGTGGAGAATATGTAGACGATGGATATTCTGGTACTAATTTTGATAGACCAGGATTTCAAAAAATGTTAGAGGATATAAAACAAAAAAAGATAAATTGTGTGGTAGTTAAAGATTTATCTAGATTTGGTAGAGATCATGTTATGACAGGATATTATATTGAAACATTTTTTCCTGAGAATAACATAAGATTTATATCTATACTAGAATCATATGATAGTTTTAAAAATCAAGCTAGTAATGATTCTTCAACATTTATAATTGCTTGTAATGATTATTATAGTAAACAAAATTCTATAAAGATAAGAAATGTATTAAATGATAAAAGAAAAAATGGTAAATTTATAGGAAGTGGGCCTAGTTATGGATATATAAGAGATCCTTTGGATAAAGGACATTTAATACCTAATCCAGAAACTGCACCAATTGTAAAAAAAATATTCAAGTGGAGAGCAGAAGGAATAGGACCAACAGAAATAGCAACAAGATTAAATAATATGAATGTACCCACACCAGCAGGATATAAGAAAACTAATTATTCTTCTAGATTGATTGATAGAGATAGTTGGAATATATCAACAGTAAAGAAAATTTTAAGTAATAGAATTTATACTGGAGATATGGTTCAGCACACTCAAACAAAAGTAAATTATAAATCAAAGAAGAAAATAACTTTAGATGAAAGTTTATGGGTAATAGTTGAAGATACTCATGAACCATTAGTAGATAAAGAAACTTTTAAATATGTTAATTCTTTAGGAAAAAGAAAAACTAGAAATTATAGTTTAAAAACAGAAAGACCCAAAAGAATTTTAGAAGGAAAAATATTTTGTAAAGAGTGTGGCAATAGACTATCTGTTTATTATAGAAAGAAACTTGATTATTGGTCTATTAATTGTAATAGATATTCTAGAGATCCAAAGAGAGGAAGATGTAGTTCACATTTTTATCCATATGATTATTTAGAAGAACAAATACTAGAACGATTTAATAATTCAGTATCAAAATTTATAAAAGAACTAGATATAGAAGAATTAAATAAAGAAGTACAAAAAAATGTTCATAAAGAAACAGAAGATACAGATAAAAAAATAAACGATTTATTAAAAGAAAAAGAACAAATTATGAATAAATTATCTACTTTATATAGTGATAGATGTAATGATATTATTTCAGCTGAATTATATAAAGAATTATCTACGGAATCCGAAACTAAATTAAAAAAGATTAATAATATAATAGAAGAAGAAAAAATAAAAAAGCAAAATATAAAGAATAAAGCAAATATACTACCAGATTATACTAAAAAGATAAAAGAACTATTAGATTTAAAGAAACCTAAAAAGGAGTTAATAAATACTTTAATAGATAAGATAGTAATTGATGAAAATAGAAACATAAAAATCATGTTTAAATATGATGTAATATCAGAGATTAATTTTATGTATGAAAATAGAAATTTAGTTAGAAATCCTTATGGTAGGAAAGAAAAAAATAAAAATTAACAAGAAAATATAGTATAATATTAATTAAAGTTTAAGGAGTTGATATTATGCGTAAGGGTACAAAACTATATGGAAGTTATTTAGAACAATATAAAATAGTTGAACATATAGCAAATGGTGGTAATTCAGAAGTCTATAAGGTTGAAGATACAAATGGAAATGTATATGCTTTAAAGTTATTAAATAAAAATATTTCTATTGAAAAAATAAAAAGATTTAAAAATGAAATGGCTTTTTGTATTAAAACAGATAATGCTAATATAATAAAAATAATAGACAATGGACTAACCGATGATAAAGAACAAATATTTTATGTTATGCCATATTATGAAAAGACTTTAAGAATGTATATTAATGAAGACCACACTTTTCAGGAAAATATACAGTTATTTATAAATTTATTAGAAGGTGTTAAATATTTTCATAAAAAAGGAATTATACATAGAGATATAAAACCAGAAAATATTTTGTTGTTAGGTAATGACTTTCCTATAATTACAGATTTTGGAATTGCACATTTTTCAACCGAAGAATTAATAACTCAAATAGAAACAAGAATCGGAAGCAAAATGGCTAATTTTCAATATGCCGCACCAGAACAGAGAGAAAAGAATGGTGTAATAACTACCCAAACAGATATATATGCACTAGGATTGATCTTTAATGAAATGTTTACTAAAAAAATTCCATTTGGACACTCATATAAAAAGGTGTCTAATGTAGATACAAAATATTCATTTCTAGATAAAATTATTGATAAAATGATTTCACAAAGTCCTAGTGATAGGTTTAATTGCGTTGATGATATAATTTATGAAATAAGAGCATTAATTAAAGCAAGTGAGAAAGAAGAAGAAATAAGAAAGTTAAAAGAAATAAAGTATGCTGAAGAAGATGAAAATGATATTTTAATATTAGAACCACCTAAATTGGTTGATTTTAAATATAATGATGCAATTGGAAAAATATTTTTGTATTTAGATAAAAATGTAAATGATGAGTGGATAGGTTGTATGACAAAAAATAGTTATGGTGAATTAATGGGATTTGGACCTGAAAAATTTAGATTTGAGAATAACGTTGCTATGGCAAATATGTCGCCTAGTTATTTAAATAGTTTGCAACAAATTATTGATTATTTTAAGTCATGGGTTGATAATGCTAATAGATATTATCCAGATTATGTTAAAACAAAAAGGGAAC
Source organism: Firmicutes bacterium CAG:884 (assembly GCA_000433875.1). GTDB lineage: Bacteria > Bacillota_I > Bacilli_A > RF39 > UBA660 > CAG-884. Next base: position 50,035 of record HF993345.1, on the reverse strand, counting down.
GAGAAAGACACGAAAAAGAAGAAGCTTTGAGAATCAAAATTGAAAGAGAAGAAAAAATTAAAAAGACTTTAGAAAGTATACATATTTAATTGCTAATGGTAAATGAACTCACCAGGTGGTGATGGTGCTGAAGTAATTTATGCTTTGCGTAATAAAAGCACATTATCAAATAAAATTTTGAATTCTCTCGCAAAAGCAGGTCAAAATATTAGAGAAGCATATCAAAGAAGATTGCCAAGCAATACATCTAAAGATTATTATTTTATTCATAGAAATACAGGTAATACTGAACCCGTCCTTGTTGAATATGGATTTTTAGATAGTAAAGGTGATGATGTTGAACAATTAAAAAATAATGCAGAAAAATATGCTAATGCTGTTGTTGATGCTATACTTGATTATATAGGATATGGTACAGGAACAAATTATACTGTTCAAAAAGGTGATAGTTTATGGAGTATTGCTAATAAATACAAAGTCAGCGTTGAAGACCTTAAAAATGCAAATAACTTAACAAGTAATCTATTAAATGTAGGTCAAACATTAAAGATTCCAACGGAGTCTAAACCAGTTACAGGAGATTATTCCGTATATATTGTACAAAAAGGAGACAGTCTATATAATATTGCCAAAAAATATAACTTATCCGTTGATGAGTTGATTAAGTATAATAATTTAAGTTCTACTAATTTGGAAGTTGGTCAACAATTATTAATCCCAACAAACGAAAGTAAAATAAATACATATACAGTAAAATCAGGCGATAGTTTATATAGTATTGCTAAGAAATATGGAATAAGCGTTGATGAATTAAAAAAAGCTAATGGTTTAACAACAAATAATTTAAGTTTGGGTCAAAAACTAGTTATTCCCGAAGTTAAAGGAGAAATAGGATATGTTGTTAAAGCAGGAGATAGCCTATATAGTATTGCTAAGAAGTATGGAATAAGTGTTGATGAATTAAAAAAAACAAATGGTTTAACAACAAATACTTTGACAGTAGGTCAAGAATTAGTAATACCTGAAACAAGTAAATCAAGAACTTATACAGTAAAATCAGGTGATAGTTTATATAGCATTGCTGATAAGTTTGGAGTTAGTGTTTCTAATTTAAAAAAAGTAAATAATTTAACAAGCAATTTATTAAGTATTGGTCAAATACTTGTTATTCCTAAGTGAAACAAAATGTTATAATTTTGTTTCTTTTTTTTTAAACATTATCTTTTGGAATATTAATTATTTATAAATATACAAAATTATACAAAAATTAACAAAAAAATTAAAAAAACAGTTTGACATCATTCAAAAATGTGCTATAATACCAAAGTACAAAAAAGAGGGATGAAAATTATGAAGAAGATAAAAAATATAGCGATTATAGCCCACGTTGACCACGGGAAGACAACATTAGTAGATAAATTACTTGCATCTGCTAATACTTTCAGAGCTAATGAAGAGGTTCAAGATCGTGTTATGGATTCTAATGATATTGAAAGGGAAAGAGGTATAACAATACTTGCCAAAACAACATCAATAGAATATAAAGGTTATACAATAAATATTTTAGATACTCCAGGTCATGCTGATTTTGGCGGTGAAGTTGAAAGAATAATGAATATGGTTGATGGTGTTATTCTAGTTGTTGATGCTTATGAAGGCACGATGCCACAAACAAGATTCGTATTAAAAAAGGCTTTAGCAGCAGGTGTAACACCAGTTGTTGTTGTTAATAAAATTGATAAACCAACAGCTCGTCCAAAAGAAGTTGTTGATGAAGTTTTAGATTTATTTATTGAACTTGGTGCAGGACTTGAACAATTAGAGTTCCCAGTAATCTATGCATCAGCAATAAATGGAACAAGTAGCTTAGATGCTGATATTAGTACACAAAAGCCTACTATGGAGCCAATACTTGATGCTGTAATAAATACAGTACCAGATCCAAGAGTAAGCGCAGAAGGAGGCTTACAATTTCAACCAGCATTAATTGATTATAATGATTATGTTGGAAGAATAGGAATTGGTCTTGTAAAAAGAGGCAAAGTCAAAGTTGGCGAAATGGTTTCTTGTATTAGACTTGATGAAAGTAAAAAACAATTTAGAATTGCAAAGCTATTTGGATTTAAAGGATTAAAAAAAGTTGAAATTGAAGAAGCTGAAGCAGGTGAAATAATTGCAATTTCTGGTTTACCAGACATTGAAGTTGGTGAGACCGTTTGTACTATAGGTCAAGAAGAAGCTTTACCACGCTTGAGAATCGATGAACCAACAATGCAAATGACAATTGGGGTTAATACTAGTCCAATGGCAGGTCAGGATGGAAAACAATTAACTGCTCGTAAAATAGAAGAAAGATTAATGAAAGAAACAGAAAAGGATGTTTCCTTGAAAGTAGCGCCTAATGATGCAGAAAGTTGGGTTGTATCTGGTCGTGGTGAATTACATTTAGGTATTCTAATTGAAAATATGCGCCGTGAAGGTTTTGAGGTACAAGTATCTAAACCTGTTGTAATTATTAAAGAAATTGATGGTGTTAAATGTGAACCATATGAAGAATTACAAATTGAAGTTGATGAGTCATGTGTTGGTAATGTTATAGAAGAATTAGCGAACCGTGGTGGAAATATGGAAAATATGACTAATTATAATAATCTAGTAAGATTAACATATACTATTCCATCTCGTGGATTAATTGGTTTTGCAACCGACTTTATGACATTAACAAAAGGTTATGGTATAATGAATCATACATTTAAAGAATATGCAAAAATGGAAGATGTTGAAGTTGGTGAAAGACCTCTTGGAGTTCTTGTATCAATGGAAAATGGTAAATCTACAGCATATGCTTTAGGTCAACTTGAAGATCGTGGTGTTATGTTTATTGAACCAGGTGTTGAAGTTTATGAAGGAATGATTGTTGGTGAATGTAATAGAGATAATGATTTAGCAGTAAATGTTGTAAAAGGTAAAAATCTAACAAATACAAGATCATCATCTAAAGATCATACAGTTGTTTTAAAAAGACCAAGGCCTATTACTCTAGAGTATGCTCTTGATTATATCAATTTTGATGAATTAGTAGAGGTTACTCCTCATAATATCAGAATGAGAAAGAGAATATTAAATACTGAATTAAGAAAGAAAGAAGATGCTAAGAAGAAGTAATCTTCTTTTTTAATCTTCTTTACATAAATTGTTTTGACAAAATAGTAAAAAATGATAAAATAAATAGTCAATAAGGAGAACTTTATGAAAGAGTTAATAGAAAAGATTGAAAATATTAAAAATTATCAAGAAAAAATAGATTTTTTATTATCAGATGAGGTTGTAGAATCATTAAAGGATTCTAAATATATATTTAATCTTTTTAGGTCTGAAAGTGAATATAGAAAAAAGTTATTCTTAAGTAATTTAAACTTTTATAAAGCAGTTTCTCCAATTGAACTTTATTTATATATAGAACTTCAAACAGATATAAGCAAATATGAATATTTATGTAATGAAAATGTTGTTAATTATATAGCACAGTTTGATAATATTGGTACTATTATTGAAAAAATGGAAAATATTAAATTAATAAAAAAATTAATATTAAAAAAGCATATTTTTAAGTTTTTAGAGAAAGAATATAATTATGCACCATTATTACTTTTTGTTGATGATGATGATATAAAAGATTATATAAAAGATAAGGTTTTACCTGAAAATATTAAGGAATTTTATGATAATGCAAATATAAGTAAGTTATTTCCTGAAGAAATACTTTATATAATAGAACATATATGTGATAAAAGTATAATACCTTATTTAAATAATGAGAAGGTTATTGAGGAAATAGTAAAAGAACCCCAAATATTATATAGAATATATCAAAAAAATCTTGATAAATGTGAACTTTTATCGCATCCATATTTTACTGATTTATTAACAAAGGATGTTATTGATCAAATTATATATACTAATTCTGATGTGAAAATTGCAAAAGAAATATTATATAATCCAAATACGCAAGAAATAATTGATGGAAATAGTATTTTGTTAATGATGACAAATAATTTGAGTGATTTTAAAGAAGATTTAGAAAGAGAAGTAATCGCTAATAAGTTTGATGAAAATACTATTGAGACGATAATAAAATTAATTGATGATAAAACAATTTATACTTATTTATATATAATACTTACTAAAACTATTGTTAAAAGAATTAATGTGATTGATTTTTTTAGTCGTATAAAGGTTAATATTTCTAAGCAAGAACTTAAATATATTTTTAATTTAGTTTCTTTAGATAAATATAAAAGAATGGCAATATATGATGTTATTGATAAAAATGTCCCGCTTGAGAGGTATCAGGAACAAATGGTTAATTGCCTTGAAAATTTTGAAGTTAATGAGATGATTGTTAGTTTAAAAGAAGAAATAAAAGCAGGAAGTATTTGTTCAAATGTTAATATTAAAAAAATATTTGATTTTTTACATAAGAATCCTGATTATAAAGTAACAAATGAATATTTTGAAATTATTTTATATAAATTATTTGAAAAAATAAAAAATGCTGATTATCCTTCTGTTAAATTAAAGATTGTTCCGCTTGATAATAAGGAAGGGGAAGCTAATATCTATAGTATATCTCTTAATTCTAGAATGATTGATAATTCATTAAATAATAATTTATTTGCATTTTCTGTTTTCTTTCACGAATTAACTCATATAAAGCAATATAATCAGCTTAATAAATTAAACTTTAGATATGAAACTTTAAAGCAAGTTAAGGAAGAAATATTGAGGGACGAAATTGAAAATTATTATGATGATTGTTATGATGTTTTATCACTTGAAACAGAAGCTTATGTAAGAGGTAAGGTAGATGCTATTAAGTATTTTTATGATAATACAAAACAAATACCGGAAAAAGGAAAGTTTACTAGTCAAATAAAAAAAATATCGGCATTTCTTAATGTAACTTATCGCAAGATAAATGGAAAAATTTATAGTTTTGAGGTGTTGTTTGATGAGATTGTTGATAAGGATAAAATTAAAGATTTTGCTAATTCATATCCGATATTATTGCTTGAGTATAATGATGATGGCTCAAAAAAGACTTTAGAACAGATAATAATGTTATATAGTAAGGCCAAAGAGGCTTATTTGAATAATAAAACGCCTCATACTTTAAAGGTTTATATATTTTATATGAAACTTATAAAGGATTTGGTATTAGAAAATCAAGTTAAAGTAAATGAAAGTTTATTAAGTAGGTGCTTTAGAGAAATTGATTGTTTAAAAGAAAATGATAATCAAATATATAATGAAAAGGTTAGAGAGTTAAAGAGAAAGATAGGAAAAAAAGACGTTTAAGGGCGTCTTTTTGCATTTTTGATTAATATATCAATTATTTCACTATAGCTATAACCATCATTAATAAATAATTTTGGGAACATACTTATGTCTGTAAAGCCAGGAATGGTATTTATTTCATTGAAGTATAGTTCTTCATTTATTTCATCGTATAAAAAGTCTACTCTTGCAAAACCGGAGCATTCTAGAATTTTGAATATTTCTCTTGCATATTCTTTGATTTTAAGTTTTGTTTCTTTTTTTAGGTCTGCATTAACAATAACTTCGGTATCTTTAATATATTTGGAATCAAAATCATAGAATCCTTGACTTTTTATTTCACCGATTGATGAACAAATTATTCCATTATTTTCTATTACACCGACTTCAAGTTCTCTTGCTTTAACAAATTTTTCAACGACAACTTTTTTATCATATTTAAATGCATTACTTAATGCTTTGACTAATTCTCTTGCGTTATTTGCAATACTGATACCGATGCTCGATCCGCCATTGGCTGGTTTAACGATAACAGGATAGTTTAGTTTAGATGTTATTTCTTTGATTTTTGTTTTTTTATTTAGTATTACGTATGGGACTTGTTTAATGTTATATTTATCTAGTATTATTTTGCAGAATGCTTTATCCATTGCTAATGCACTACTGATAGTGTTTGAACCTACATATTTTATGTCAAATGTTTCAAATAGTCCTTGTAATTTTCCGTCTTCGCCAATATTTCCGTGAATGAGTGGGAAGATGACATCTTGTTCTTTTAAGAAATCAACAATATTGTTCATAAGTTTATTGTTTTCGTACCATAATCCATCTTTATCAACATATATTGTTGATAATTGATATTTTTTATTTATGTTTTCAGCAAAGCTTTTATATGATCTAATAGAAATATCATGTTCAAATGATTTTCCGCCATATATAACAGTAATTTTTTCCATAAGACCTCCATAAAATATTATGTTAAATGTAATAAAAAAATGATCAATTACTGACCATTTTTATAGAAATCCAATAATTCTTTAAATCTATTATAATGTACTACTTCTCTTTGTCTTAAAAATGATAATGGTCCAAGCAGGTCTGAGTCATTTGTTTCGTTCATTAAATTTTCATAAGTAACTCTTGCTCTTTCTTCGGCTGCCATATCACTAGTTAAGTCAGCTATATAATTACCTGTTGATTCAATATATGCTGCTGTATATGGTACACCACTTGCATCAACTGGGTATATTCCTCTATTATGTTGAGTGTAATATCCAATTAAACCGGCTTCTTTTAATTCTTCAATAGTAGCGCCTTCCATTAACTGATATACCATTGTAGCAATCATCTCGACATGCCCAAGCTCTTCGATAGAAATATCGTTTAATAAGCTTTTTCCTCTTTCATCTGGCATTGTAAATTTTTGACTGAAATAGCGCATTGCTGCTCCAATTTCACCATCTGGTCCTCCTAGTTGTGCTAGTAGGTTTTTAGCCATTTTTAAATCTTTATTTCTAATATTTATTGGGTAATCTAATTTTTTAACATAATTCACCATATAATCCTCCTAATTTTCCCAAGGAAATGGAGATTTATCCCAAGCCCAAGGATAACTAAACATAGCATCACTATCTAGGGTTAATGGACCATATCTGCTCTCATATTCCTTAACAAGTTCATTTTTTTGAACTCGGTATTTATTAAATAAATCGATATATTCTCTAGAATTAGGGTTAATATCTAAATAGAGATTTAAGTCTCTCATTGCAAAACTAAGGGCATCTATGCTTGTTAGCATTTTAGCTTGCTCGTTTGCTGGTTCAATATCATATGGTTTGTTTAGTTTATATGGATCATATAAATTTTTAAACAAGTTTCCTCTTATGAATCCTTGATATGGATCATATAAATTTTTATTATTTTCATTTTGTTTCATATTGTTCATGGTGTTCATATTTTCCATATATCCCATATTTGCCATACCATTCATATAATTAAAGTAATTCATTTTTTTCCTCCCAAAATATAATAGATATTTTGTTTATAAATGTATGGGTTTTAACCTAAAATTATTTATTATTTTAAATATAAATGCTATAATTAGATTGGAGGATTTATGAAAAAGAATATAATTATTATATTAGTTGGTTTAATTTTAATTGGTACATCGGTTGTTTTGATGTTTGGAAACTCTAATAAGAAATTAATTTTGAATTATATTGATAGCAAGATAAATGATTTGGAAAAGGAAATTGATAATTTGGTTATTCAAGATAAACTTGCGAGTGCACAGGTATATGAAGTAAAAATAAGTGAACTTAGATTAAAAGTAAATGAGTTAGATGCTACTAATTATGATATGTACAAAGATAAAGATATATCATTATATGATTATTTAATGAATAGTAAAAAATTAAAAAAATATGAGGAGAGACTTAAGAATATTGAACAAAAACTTACTGAAAAATTGAAATAATCTATTGACAATCATTTTCAAATGTTATAAAATTAATTCAAATTTTATCGGAGGTGAGGCATATGATGAAAATGAATATTTTTAACAAATGTCTTACTATGTTTAAATTGTGAGTACTTTAATGGTGCTCATTTTTTGGTTTCTTGGGGTGATGATATGGATATTGAAAAATTGATTGCTTTAATAAAAACTTATAATGCTGAAGAAGAAAATATAATTAGAAAGGCTTATGAATATGCTAGGCTAATGCATGCTGGTCAAAGGAGACAAAGTGGTGAACCTTATATAATTCATCCTCTTAATGTTGCATATATACTCGCACAGATGAAAGCTGATAGGGATACAATATGTGCTGGACTTTTGCATGATACACTTGAGGATACAAAAGCTACCAAGGAAGAGATAAGTAATTTATTTAACCCTTGTGTTTCTGAATTGGTTGATGGTGTTACTAAGTTATCAAAGATGAATTTTTCTAGTAAAAAAGAAGAGGTTTGTGCGAATACTAAAAAAATAATATCTGGTATAACAGAAGATATAAGAATTATTATAATTAAATTAGCGGATAGACTTCATAATATGCGAACACTTCAGTATAAAAGTGTTTATAAACAAAAAGAAAATGCTATAGAAACATTGGAGTTATTTGTGCCGCTTGCTTATTCAATTGGTGCTTATAGAATAAAAAATGAATTAGAAGATCTATCTTTTCAATATTTAAAACCTGATAAGTATAAAGAAATTAAAGAAGTTAAAGAAAGGGTTGAAAATGAATCAAAGGCTTCTTTGATTCAAATGTTATATAATATAAAGGGTTTATTGGAGCAAGAACAAATAAAAAATTGTATTAATTTAAGAACTAAAAATATATATGGAATATATAAGAGATTAGAACATAATGAAACAATTTTTGAAATACACGATTTATTTGCTTTAAAAATACTTGTAAATGAGATAAGGGATTGTTATGTTTCTTTGGGGCTTGTTCATAAATTATATAATCCTATAAATAGTAGATTTAAGGATTATATTTGGAATCCTAAAACTAATATGTATCGTAGTTTACATACAACTGTTTTTGGTCCTGATGATAAATTGGTTCAAACACAAATAAGAACATTTGATATGGAGACAATTAATTCATTTGGTTTGACTGCTTATTGGGATTTAAAAAAAGGTGAGGCTAGAAATGTAATGCAAAATGATCTTAAGCAAAAATTTCAATTTTATCAGTCTTTAGAGAAAATTAGTTCTAAATTTAAAGATAATGAGGAGTTTGTTAAACAGGTAAAAGAAGAGATTCTGTCTAAAAAGGTATATGTTTATACACCTATTGGTACTGTTGTAGAAATGCCTGAGTCATCAACTATTGCTGATTATGCTTATAAATTAAATGTTGGCAAAATAATGAAAGGTGCTTTTGTTAATGATGAGCCTGTTCCTTATAATTATGTTTTGAAAAATAAAGATAGAGTGAAAATTATAACTGAAGAATTATCATATAATTCTAAAACGATGTTGTTTAAAAATGCTTATATTTTGGCTAGAAAAAAACAAACTGATTAGTTTGTTTTTATTATGGATATTTCTTTATTATAATTTTTATCATATTCTTTAATGAATTCATTTAAAAATCTTAATCTTAATATCATTTTAGCATTCATTGTTAAAAGCGGTTCAACTGTTTTTCCACTTGGAAGCATTTGTCTTACATCAACTAGGTTGTATTGTTTTGGATTTCCAAAATCATCAAATGTAAATTTTCTTACTAGTGATAGCGGATTTTTTCCATCTAATACTCTAATTTGATTGATTTTTTCTTCATTTTCTAATGCTTTTTCTAAAGACATTGATGCTGGATTTAATAGAAGAGTGCTTACACTGTATTTGTTTCCGTTCAAATGAACTCTTGTTGAACCTTGAAGTGCGAATGATCTTATTGGTTCTAATCTATCAACATAACTTACATCTACACCTTTGGGGTTGGAGACATATACGTTTCCCATTTTTCCTCTTCCTTTAGCGCTACCTTCTAAATAGATGTCATCAATCATAGATTCATCGATAACTTTTCCTTGTGCTAGATTATTTCCTAGTTTTAGTAAGTCATCACTTGATGCAAATATACCAGCGTGCCCGCTGTAGCCCCCTAAGGCGTTTGCATTTGAGTCATTAACTGCAACATTTTCCATATTTGGTGTTCCTGTTATAAGGTGTTTTTTTTCAAATGGTACACTTAAAAATGTGTTTTTTAAATTATATCTAGATATTATATACTTATCAACTAAATCTTTATAGGGTATTCCTGTAATTCTTTCAGCAACTTCTTTCATAATCATCATACCTATGTCATTGTAATTATATTTTTGGGTATCTATTGCTTTTACACTATATAATGTTTTATATGCTTCTTCGATATTTGTTTTTTCATTTATTCGGCCGTTTGTCATAAATGTTGTTGTAAAACTTGTTATGTCTCTAATGGTTATATCTTTTAGATTGATAAAGCGATCATCTAATTCATATATTTTGGAATCAAATGATAATTTTCCTTCTTTTATTAAATTGTATATTATTGTTTGGGTATAAAATTTTGATATTGATGCAATATCAAATAAAGCGTTTGGATCCATTTTTCTTCCATTATCATCTAAATTTCCACCTAATAGTTTGATGTTGATATTTCCAACGATTGCTCCTATTGTATATCCAGGAAAATAGTATTTGCTTTTTATTTGTTCTATAAAATCAATATTATCTTTTATAACATATTCAATCATTTCTTCTGGTGTTGCATCTTTGTGCTGTTTTATTATTTCTAGCATTAGATTAGTTGCTTCTTTAATTTCATCGATTGATGCATAGACACCATCTTTTTTAACATTTGTTATAAAGTTTTCAAATATTTTATCTATTTGCACGTAAATCACCAAAACAATTATTTCATAAATCTTAAGAAAAGTAAAGTTAAAATGTAAATGTGTAATAATATAAAAAGTAATAGTTTATTAAATATTTATAATTAAATTAGTGTATAATGTGTTTCTTTTTTGTAGATAATCTTGATAAAATGATAAAAAAAAACTATAATTTATGTAGGTGATATTAATGCAACTTCCAAAAGAGTTTGAAGAAAGAATGAAAAATATAATACCAAATTATGATAAATTTTTAGAAGAAAATGAAAAGGAAAATATAAAAGGTATAAAGGTAAATACAAATAAAATAAGCACTCGTGATTTTATAAAAATATTTCCTTATAAAATAGAGCAAATACCTTATACTTGTGATAGTTTTTATTTAAAAGAAAATGTTAAATTAGGAAATCATCCATATCATCACGCTGGCCTTTTTTATAGTCAAGATCCAGGGGCTTCGGCACCTATTAATGGGGTTAATATAAAAGATGATTATAGAGTACTAGATTTATGTGCCGCGCCAGGTGGTAAAAGTATTCAAGTTGCATCTAAATTAAAAAATGGTTTTCTTATATCAAATGAAATAAATAGTAAACGCGCTCAGATATTATATAGTAATATAGAGAGAATGGGTTTAACAAATGTAATTGTTACAAATGATACTCCTGAAAGTTTTAGAAATGCAATTAATGGGTATTTTGATTTAGTGATTGTTGATGCTCCTTGTTCGGGAGAAGGAATGTTTAGGAAAAATTGGGAAGCTATAAATGAGTGGAGCTTAGAAAATGTTGAGCTATGTTCTAAAAGACAAAAGGAAATACTTGAGTGTGTGGCTCATTTACCTAAAACAAATGGTTATATTTTGTATTCAACTTGTACATATGAAAAATGTGAAAATGAAGATATAGTGGAATGGTTTACTAAAAATTATAATTATGAGGTTGTTGATCTTAAAAACCTGGAAAATTATACAGTTAATGGTTTAAAACCAATAGAAAAAGCTAAAAGATTTTATCCTCATATTTCTTTAGGTGAAGGTCAATTTATGTGTTTAATGCAAAATAGAAATATTGAAAAAGAGTATATAAGTATAAAAAAACAAAATGATTTAGGAAAAGAAAACACAAAAATAGTTAATGATTTTATGGAAAATTTAACAATAAAATTAGATTTAAAGATTCAAAACAATAAAGTATTCGCACCCTTAAATGTTATTCCTGATAATATTCATATAATATCTTCCGGTGTTCAAGTTGGAGAAATTAAAGGAAACTATTTACTTCCAAATCATTATTTATTTAAAGCTTATGGTAATTATTTTAAAAATAAATGTAATTTAAAATTAAATGATAAAAGAGTTTTAAAATATTTGAAAGGTGAAGAAATTATAGCAGATGTACCAAATGGATGGGGAGTTTTAATGGTTGATGGCTATCCAATTGGAGGATATAAAGCAACCAATGGAAAACTTAAGAATCATTATCCGAAAGGACTTAGAAATGTATGTTAATTGAGTTAGTATTAATTGTATCATTTACAATATTTGGTTTATTTATAGAGAAACATTATAAAATAAAAAGAGAAAAAAATGAAAAGGGAATTATTCCTGATGTATCACCAGCTGAACTTAAATATAATTATGCTGGATTAATAAACGAAAGAGATTTAACATCAATTGTTATTTATTTGGCTCATAAAAAATATATTAAAATATTACCTAGTAAAATAATTAAGTTAAAAAAATATAAAGAAAATAATAAGGCTGAAAAATTAATGTATAAAGCTTTATTTAAAAAGGGTAATAGTATAGAAATACTTAATCTTCATAGGAATTTATATAAAGATATAAGTGATATAGTACATTCTATTGATAATAAAGATATTAGAAAAGAAACAAATGAACAGGAAGAATTAACAATTAATAACTATCTTGTATTATTAACTTTTATAATATTTTTAATTATAAATATTCATCTTCCATATAATATATTTAAAACGCTTATAATTACATTTATAACTTGGGTTTGTTTTATATCTTTGGTAAGGGTTTATACAAGTAAGAATAGTAAAAGATCTAAAATATTAGTAACGATTCTAACAATTTTAGTTGGTTTACCATTTTATATAATGAGTTTATCAAAGATCGGTTTAAATACATATTATATAATTGTTTTTGTTGTTGGTCATATAGGAACAATATTATTAATTAATACTTTAAAATCATTGACACCTAAAACTAGTACTGGTTTAGAATTGAAAGCTGAAGCTGAGAGTTTTAATAATTATTTGATTAATATAAATAAAGATGAAGTATTAGAAATGCTTAAAATAAATCCTAATTTTTTAGAGGATACATTTCCATATGCTTATGCTTTTAATCATGCTTTTAAATGGAAAAGGTTTTTAAAAAAGTATAATAAGAGTTTAAAATGGTTTGAGGGAAATGAAATAGAATTAACAGAGACAATTTTAAAAATTAAAAATCAAATTGTTAAAGCTGGTCATAAGGAGAATTGAATGAAAGAAATAGTAGAAATATTAACAAAAAATAATGAAACAATTGCAACTATGGAGTCTTGTACTGGGGGATGTATTGCTAATGAAATAACAAATATTGAAGGAGCTTCTAATGTTATTGCTTTTAGTGCGGTTACTTATTCAAATGAGTTTAAAATAAAAATGGGTGTTCCTAAGGAGGTAATTGATAAATATACGGTTTATAGTATAGAAACTGCTTTTGAGATGGCAAAAGCAATTGCAAGTTTTTCTCATTCAACATATGGTCTTGGTGTAACTGGTAAATTAAATAAGCAAGATCCTAATAATTTGCTTGGTGATACAAAAACAATTTATATTTGTATTTATGATAGTAAAAGAGATAGAAAACAAACAATTACTTTAGAGGCTGAAGATACAAGAATTAGAAGTAAACAAAAGATATGTTATGTTATTGAAACAATATTAAAGGATTTTATTAATAATTCAAAATAATACTCTTGAAATAGAGTATTTTTTTAATAAATATGATATACTAAAAATGTATTATAGGAGGAAGTAAATGAATAAAATAAGTATAATTGCTTTAGAAAACATCAAAGAACTTGCACTTAAAACAAATAATTATTTGAAAAAGATGAATAATGAGAATAATGATTATCTAATTCCTATTGAAGAGATTAGATTTAGTAATGGTGAGGGTAAGATAAAATTATTAAAAACGATTCGTGGAAGTGAAGCTTATATTATGACTGATATTGGTAATCATAGTATAAGTTATCAGATGTATGGAATTGAAAATCATAAGTCACCTGATGATCATTATCAAGATACCAAAAGAATTATATCAGCAATTAGGGGACACGCTGAAAGTATTACTTTGATAATGCCACTTTTATATTCGTCAAGACAACATAGGAGAAAGGGTAGAGAATCTTTAGATTGTGCGATTGCTTTAAAAGAGTTTGAAAATTTGGGGGTTAAAAGTATAATTACTTTTGATGTTCACGATGAAAATATTCAAAATGTTATACCTTTAATGGCTTTTGAGAACTTTTTTCCAACAGTTAATATAATTAATCAAATATTAAAGAATGAGCAGATTGATTATGAAAATACAATTGTAATTAGTCCTGATACTGGTGCTTTTAATAGGGCTAGATATTATGCTGACATGTTAAAGGTTGATGTTGGTATATTTCATAAGAGAAGGGATTTAACAAAGGTTGTTAATGGAAAGAATCCTGTAATTGCGCATGAATATTTGGGAAAAGATGTTTCCAATAAGGATTGTATTGTTGTTGATGATATGATTGCTTCTGGTGAATCAATGCTTGATGTTGCTAAAGAGTTAAAGAGAAGAAATGCTCGAAATATATATTTGGCTTCTACTTTTGGTTTATTTTGTAATGGTAAGAATGTTTTTGATGAAGAATATAATAAATCATTTAATAGGGTTTATACAACTAATTTAACATATGTTGATAAAAAAATCATTGATTCCTCTTGGTATAAATCGGTTGATTGTTCTGTGTTTATTGCTAAAATTATTAATGAATTGAGTAAAAATTCTTCTATAACACCGCTTTTACAGGGTGATCCGGAAGTGTTTGAAGATGTTCAAAAGAAATTACTGAAAAAGTAATTTTTTTTTTTTATTAATAATAGAATTAAATGGTGATAATATGCTTTTTTTTAAAGGGCTTTTAGTTGGACTAGGTAAGATTTTACCTGGTGTAAGTGGTTCGCTTATGGCAATATCAATGAATGTATATGAACCTCTTTTATCTAGTATAAGTGATATATTTAAAAAGCCTAAGGAAAGTATTAAGTTTTTATTTCCTATGCTTTCGGGTATTGTTTTATCTATAATATTATTTAGTAAAATACTTAAAATATTGATTAATAAGTATTATTTTTCAATTTTATTACTTTTTATTGGTTTAATTATTGGTTCAATTGACTTTTCTTTTAAAGAATTTAAAAATAAAAGTATTCCTAAAATATTAATATTTATTTTTTTAATTATTTTTCCTATTTTTATAAATATTATATCTATTAATATAAATATAAAGGTTTCTTTTTTTAATAATATTATTCTTGGTATTATAGAGGCAATATCTACTATTATTCCTGGTATAAGTGGAACGGCAATTTTTATTGTTTTAAAAAAGTATGAATTAATTTTAGAGATGTTATCAAATCCTTTTAATAATCTAGATATTTTGATTCCTTTTATAATTGGAATTATAATTGGTGTGTTTGTTTTATCTAAGTTAATAACATATATAATTAGGAAACATCCTATTTTATTTATGGTTATTGTAAAGGCTTTTACTTTATCTACTTTAATTATAATGTATTTAAATACTTTAAAGTTGAATAAGTCTATTATAGATATAATAGTTGGGGAAATATTATTGGTTTTGGGATGCATATTATCAAAAAAAATGAATAATTTATAATAGGTGAGTATATGAAAGATAATCTATTTGTAAATAAGTTTGATAAAGAATTTAGAAATAATGAAAAAGTATTCTACTCAAACGGAAATAATGTTGATAGAATACCTAGAAAAATTGATGTGCGCAAAGAAATAAATGAAATATTTAAATCAAATGATTTCGTTTATAAAGCTGATGTTAAAATAACCTTAAAAGATAGAAAGATTCGTACTACTATTATTGCTAGAAATAATTCATCTTTAATAACTATGGATAATGAAATAATAAAAATAAGTGATATCTTAGATATAGAAAAAGTAGTTTAAAAAACTACTTGTATAAATAAGTATATTTATAACTTATTTTTTTTGTGTTATCAAGTCTAAAATCATCTAGGCTTTTTTGAACAATATTTTCAAATTCATCTTTTGATACATAATCTTCTAATACTAAGAAATTAACATCTCTATAGAATGCTCGATATCTATAATAGATATCAGTATCAATACTTCTATAACTTTGTGAACTTGGAACATCAGTTGACCAATTAGACCATTTTGTATAACTTGTTATTAAATTATCTTTGTATGTACATCCTCTTGGTGTAAGGGTTGAATATTCATTACAATAATCTCTTTTTTCACCATTATACCATCTCCAAGTTTTATCTCTATATGAATACATTCTAGCACTATCATCATATGATGGATATTCATCACTTGGTTTATTGACAGAATATGCTCCGCCATTCCAATAGTGTTTTATTTTGTTTTCGTCTAAATAGAACCATCTATAACCGGTACCACTTTTAATTTCTCTATAATCTTTTTCTTCAGGATAGTTTAAAGACCATGCACTCCAATCAGTATATTTTAGAGTTGCTTCATCTTTATTTTCATAATTGTTTGGTTTAGTAGAATACCATTCACTACTATAGTCATTATTAATGTTTCTATACCATAACCAAGTTTTATCACGATAGCTATAGTATGTTTGATATTCAACATCATATTTTAATACTTCAGCTGTATTTGGAACAACAGGTAGTTGATTTTCGTTTTTGGGTAATTTTATGCCATATTGAATGTTAACAACATTATCTATATCTTTTGATGGATACCAATTCGTCCATTTTGTATAGAATGTTTCGGCATTATAATAATTATA
This sequence comes from Firmicutes bacterium CAG:884, assembly GCA_000433875.1. Lineage (GTDB taxonomy): Bacteria > Bacillota_I > Bacilli_A > RF39 > UBA660 > CAG-884. The sequence goes on along the minus strand of HF993345.1, from coordinate 33,197 downwards.
TTTAACATCAACATCAATTAGTTTTCTATTAACATAACTATTACTTTTATTCCAATTTGATTTATATCTTTTATTCGTTGAACAATAAGAACAATTATTAATATCAAATGTTTTAATTATTTTTCCATCAGCTAAGGTAAACTTAACGGTCCCCGTACAAGTATTTCCATTTGATAAAGTAGGGTAGCCATTATTATAAACTTCTTCTAAATCAACTGTAACAGAATCACCTTCATTTAAGTTAAGAAGATTATTTCCTTCAGCATAATCACTTGCATATTCTAATACTTTGTCTTCAATATTTGAACATTTTGATCCTTTATAAACACTTAATCCAATTAAAAAAGCAAGTCCTATAAAAATAATCCCTCCGATTGTATAAATTATTGTATAATCCTTTTTTTCAACATATTTTACAATAGTTTTGGGTTTATTTTCTTGGAAATTAAGTCTCATATATATCTCCTACTTTCTACAAATAATATTATCATAAAAAAAAAAAAAATACAATAAAAAAAGCAGAAATTAATCTGCTTTATCTAAATACAAGCTACGCAAGTATCATTTAAACATCTAAGAGCACAACAGCAATCTAAATCCATTGTAAAAAATGAATTAGTTGCTAAGTAAGGACAATCAGCATCTTCATCGGTATTTGGCACCAAAACTCTAAATGTCGCGCAGTTTCCGTCAACTTTTTCAACCCTAAATATATTAGATGTTGTAGTTTCACCTTCATCTTTAGAAACAGGCATACTCCAAGCTGTACCGTTACAAGAACAAGTATAAAGCATAACTGGTCTTGTATTGCAACCAACACTTGATATGTTGCACCCTAAGAAGCCACGATCACAAGTATCTAAACAAGTCTCTCCACATTCAGCATTTTGTTGAAGTGTGTTAATAACTCTTAGGATCTTTGCGATGCATCCACAACTGTTTTCCATATAATCCACCCCTTCTTTATTATCTATTACAATATATTCATTTAATAGATAAAATGTGTGAATAATAAGCCTAAAAGTTTACCATTTTGGCATGTACAACTAGTTTAACACTGCTACTCGTAGAGTTGTAGCACGTAGATAGAGTGATTATTTTTTCATCACTAATATCTACATTAAAGTCCATAAAACTTCTTTTTTTAATCATTTTTATAAAATTTTCATCATAATTGATATCTAGGTAGTCATTTGTTGTTTTAATTTTATAGACAGAAAATATTTGAAATTTATAGTCTTGTTCAGTTGTACTAAAATAAATATATTTGTTTTCTTCATTTTTATACCAATCTTTATTTAAAAGATTAACTAGATCACCAAACATTATGCCGATACTGGTATTGTGTCCATAAATGATTGTGTTTTTTGATAGGATTGGAAATTCGTTTTTGAAGTCTGCAAATATCCAGCCGTAAACGTTGCGGTTTTTATAGAAATCATTTTTTAAATAGAATTTATTGTTATCAGTTTTAACTACTGGGTAGTCAATAATGGTATTTGGTACTTTTAAATAGCCGACTGTGTCTGGATTTTTTTTCATTAAATCAAATAAAGCATTATTTTTTAGTTCTCTGCTTGTACTTTTTGATTCATTATAATCATTTTTATTGTCGACTGCTATTTTAATAAAGTAGCCCGATGATACTAGTAATCCTATTGAGATAATACTTATAAAAAAACTTAGTATTTTAAAGATGGTATTTTTTTTCTTTTTAACTTTATTTGTTTCGGTTATATTATCTATATATTTAAATAAATCGTCAAACTTTTTATCCATTTTATCATTCCTTCTATTATAATTATACAAAAAAATGTATGCCAAGTAAAGTGTAAAATATTAAAGTATATCTTGAATAAATTAATTAAATGTGTTACATTATTAATAGATGAATACTACTATAGTGTTACGTGTATACTAGAGCATACACTAACCATAATGCTTTAGCTATAGTGGTATATAAACATAGCTAGTAAAGGTGTTTATTTTGGACTTGAAAAGTCCTTTTTGCATAAGGAGGGATTATGGATATTAAGGAAGAGTTTAAACAAATTAATTTGAATTTACTTGATGAAAAGAGTAATGTTATTAATAAAATAAATGAACAAATAAATATTAGTACTGATCAAATTAAAAATAAATTATTAAAAGAAAATATTGAATTAAATTATGAAATAGATATAGTCCCTATTGTTAATAAGTTTTATCAAAAGATTGTAAATATTAACAATTTTGTTCAAAAAAATCTTGTTTTTAATATTAAGAATGAACCTGATGATATAATGTTTTTGCAAAAGAATATCATTTCAATTAATATAGATAGTAAAAATGTTGAGGTAAGGGAAGAAGTAAAGGGTTTATTTGAATTAATGCTTTATAACTTGACTGTTCAAAATAGATTGGATGCTTATTCGTATAAAAATGTTAAACAAATTATAAGTGATGAAGAAAATAAAACAATTATTTTTATTAATAAAGTTTTAAATGATATTTTAGAAAATAATAAAAAGATTGTTATTAAAAAATATAATGAAATAATGTTATATAAGAGTAAGGAAAATCCTAATAAATATGAAATTAATACTTCATTTTTAATGGGGTATGCTAAAAAGTATTTAGTTAAGGTTTCTAGTGATATGACTAGTGAACTTGAGCTTAAAACGATTAAGAAAACGGAGGAAATATTAGATAGTTTTAAGGAAAATGTACGAATTCATAATAAGATTACTTTAGTTTCACTTGATAAAATAATTGATCCTTTAGATAAGTATTTAAAAGATTTTATAAATAATTTGTTTATTAAATTAGGTGATGTAGTAAATTCAACTAGTGAAATATTATATTCAACGAATTTGAAAAATGATTTAGAAAATTATAATAATTATATTAATAAATTAATTGATAAAGATATTATTTTAGATAAAGAGTTTATGGTTGTAAGAAAGAAGTTATTTGGAAATAATAGGATAAAAAAAGATAATGATAATATAAGAGAGATAGATGGCTATTTGGATGATGCTAAGGATGGTATTATAAGTAATATAAAGATAACTATAATGGATTTACTTAAGACAAATAGTTTTAATATTAATAAAACAATAACTTGTTCTAATTTTATAAAATATAGTACTAAAGATAAGATCGAAGAGTTAAATGAAGAAGATTTAATGAAGATGTTTGATTTACTTATAAAGAATGAATGATAAAAAATACCATTTTGATTTGGTATTTTTTTTGATATGTGCTAATATATTAGCTTGTTAAAGGGGAGTAATTATGGAAGAGTTATTTAGGATTGTTTTAAATAATATTGAAGATACTATTCTTATATATAATAGTTATGGTAGAGTTGTTTATAGTAACCGTTTAGTTAGTAAAGAACAGGTATTGTCTTCAAAAAAGGAAATTGTTATAGGTGATAAAGTATATTATATGGTTTCATATTCGAAAGATAACAATCGAATTGATATGCTTACGGGCACTTTAACAAAGAAGGCTTTTTATGAAGAAATTAATAAAATAAATAATGCTTATAATTGTGTTGTTATTTTTGGAGATATTGATAACTTAAAGTATTATAATGAAAAATATGGACATATAGAAACTGATAAAGTTATTCGTGGTATTGGTTCTATTTTAAAACAAAATATAAGACAAACGGATTTAGTTGGTCGTTTTGGGGGAGATGAATTTGTTATTTTATTTAAAAATACAGATTTAGATAGTTGTTATAATAGAATTGATAGTATAAGAAAAATGATTTGTTCTGGTTTTTATAATTTAAGATGTCTTAATGATGATAAAATAGAAAAGGTTAAAGTTAGTATGACGTTTGGAATTTCTTTTTTACAAAATGATATTGATAAATGTATGAAGGAAGCTGATGATGCCTTGGTTAATGGTAAAAAAGTAGAGAAAAATAAAGTATATATTTTGGAAAAGTAATATATGCTTTTTTTGTCGATTAAAATTAAACAATAATTGCTCTATTTTTAATAGACTTTATTGGGTGATAATAATGAATGGACTAACTAATGAGGAAGTTAAGAAGTCAAGAGAAAAATATGGTACTAATGAAATTACTAAAACTAAAAATAAAAAAATCATTAACATCTTTGTTGATAATTTGGGTGATCCGATAATTAGGATTTTATTGATTGCTTTAGCTGTTAAGATTGTTTTTTTGCTTAAAGATTTTGATTGGTATGAAACAATCGGAATTGTTGCTTCAATTCTTCTAGCATCTATTGTTTCAACTATTTCAGAATATGGGAGTGAAAAGGCTTTTGAAAAACTTGAAAAAGAAGCTAGTATGATTGAGTCTAAGGTTGTTAGAGATAAGAAGGTTATGGAAGTCAAAACGAATGAGATTGTTAAGGGTGACATTATAATTTTGGAAAGCGGTGATAAGGTTCCAGCTGATGGTAATGTTGTTGAAGGGAAGGTTTATGTTGATGAATCATTAATAAATGGTGAGACTAAAGAAAAGTTAAAATCTTTTAATGATAAATTATATAGAGGAACTATTGTTACTGAAGGTAAGGCTATTATTCATATTACGGATGTTGGAAATAATACTGCTTATGGTAAAATAGCTCAGGAATTACAAATTGAATCTGAAGAAAGTCCACTTAAGACACGATTAAGGTGTTTGGCAGAGACAATAAGTAAGATTGGCTATATAGGTGCCTCTTTAGTTGCGATCTCTTATTTATTTAATGTAATTGTAATTCATAATAATTTTAACTATTCTAATATAATGGAAACATTAACTAATTTTAGAGTTATATCGGGTTATATATTGCATGCTTTAACTTTATGTGTAACAGTTATTATTGTATCAGTTCCAGAGGGATTGCCGATGATGATTACTTTAGTTTTGTCTTCTAATATGAAAAAATTGTTGAAATCAAATGTTTTAGTTAGGAAGTTAACGGGTATAGAAACAACAGGGAGTTTAAATATTTTGTTTACTGATAAGACGGGTACTTTAACTAAGGGAAAATTAGAGGTTGTTGGAATAATGAGTCCTAATTTAGAGATAGAGGGGTATCCTGAGATAATTCAAAATAAGTTGTTAAAAGAAAATATTATTTTAAATAATGATAGTGTTTATTCAAATGAAACGCATTTAGCGATTGGATCGAATGCTACAGATAGGGCTTTGAAGGAGTTTATTAGAGAAAACAGTAATAAGGTTATAATTAGTAAGGAGGCTTTTTCGTCTAGTAAGAAATATTCTAGCGTAACAACGAGTGAAAGGACATACATAAAGGGTGCTTATGAAAAGTTACTTATTAAATCTACTAAATATATAAATAAGTTTGGTTATGAAAGAGTTATTCTTAATAAAGATAAAATGATTGATAAGTTGAATGAACTATCAAATAAGGGTATAAGGATTGTAATGCTTGGTATTAAGAAGAGTGATGATATAATTTTGCAAGGCTTTGCGCTTATTCGGGATGAGCCGAGAGAAAATGTTAAAGAAGCTTTAGAATTGGTTGATAAAGCTGGTATAAGAACGATTATGATAACGGGTGATAGTAAGGTTACAGCTTCTAGTATTGCCAAAGAATTAAATATGTTAAAGGCTGGGGAGTATGTTATAACTAGTGATGAATTAAATAGTCTTTGCGATGATGAGGTTAGACAAATTATTCCGAAACTTAGGGTTGTTGCTAGATCACTTCCTAGCGATAAGAGTAGGCTTGTTAAGATTAGTCAAAGTATGGGATATGTAACAGGAATGACTGGTGATGGAATAAATGATGCTCCGGCTTTAAAAAAGGCTGATGTTGGGTTTTCAATGGGATCGGGAACTGAGGTTGCTAAGGAAGCTAGTGATATAATTATTTTAGATAATAATTTTTTGTCGATAACGAAAGCTATTTTGTTTGGGAGAACGATTTTTAAGTCGATAAGGAAATTTATAATATTTCAGTTAACTGTTAATATATGTGCTCTTACGATATCTATAATTGGTCCTTTTATAAATATTGAATCACCGATAACGGTTGTACAAATGTTATGGATTAATATGGTTATGGATACTTTAGCTGGTCTTGCTTTTTCTTATGAACCGCCTTTAATTGAATATATGGAAGAAAAGCCTAAAAAAAGAGGTGAAAAAATATTAAATGGTTATATGATAAATGAAATTGTTTTAACTGGTCTTTATTCTTCACTTTTATTGATTTTATTTTTGAGGGTTCCATTATTTAAAACAATGTTTAGGTTTGATCCGGAAAATAAATATTTTATGACGGGTTTCTTTACGTTATTTATTTTGATTACAATTTTTAATAGTTTTAATGCAAGGACTAGTAGGATAAATATTTTAGCAGATATTAAAAAAAACCCGGTATTTTTGGGGATAATTATTTTTATTGCAACTATTCAGGTAATTATTATATATTTTGGGGGTAATGTTTTTAGAACTTATGGTCTTGATGTAAATGAGTTTATTAGTTTAATTTTTATTGCTTTAACGGTTGTACCTTTTGATTGGCTTAGAAAGTATTTACTTAAAATAAAAGGGTATAAAAAGGGAGTATAGTATTTACAAAAAAATAAAAATATTATATAATGCTAATAGAAAATGAAAGGAAATAAAGATGAAAAAGTTATTAGCGATCCCTGCTATCCTTTTACTAACAGGATGCAGTTTATATAAAGAAGTGAGGGTTGAACCTCAAACTAAGAATGAAAAAAATATAGTTACTAGTGAACAGGCTCTTGAAATTATTAAGGAAAGATATAAACAAATGGAGGATTCTTATACGGAAATAACGGGTACAATGCCTACTATATATGAGAATGAAAAGAGATATTATACGCTTTCAAATTATCAGGAGTTAACTGGTATATATACGAAAAAAATGTTAGATAAATATAATGAAGATAATAATGTTTTATTTAAGGATGATGTTTATTATTCTAGTAGTTTACCTAGGACAAAGGCTGATTATGATGAGATTAATTATACGGAAATATCAATTACTGAGGATAAAATAAAATATAATATTTTGTTATATAAATGTACAAAGATGGAAAATGAAAAGTGTAAGAATTCTTCTTTAACTACTAATCCATTTGAACTTGAAAGAGAAAATGATGAATGGAAAATATCGAATTATAAAGTAAAATAGGAAAGTTTTGACTTTCCTTTTTATAATATTTGAAAAAATACATATAATTATAAGGGTGATAATGTGAAAGTTAAAGATTTGATAAAAGCTATTATAATTCCTTTGGGTTTGGGTTTTTTAACTAGTTTATTAATTAAAACTAATTTGTATGATAATATAATCAAACCTACTTTGAGTCCGGCAAAGATTGTTTTTCCGATTGTTTGGACTATATTATATATATTACTTGGGGTATCAAATTATTTGATAAATAAAAATGGTAAAAAAGAGGTTCCTAATTTAATATATTATATAGGTTTAGGTATAAATTTAATATGGCCTTTTATATTTTTTAATGCTAAGGAATATTTGATTGCTTTGATATGGTTAGTTATTTTAACTCTTTTTGTTATATTAATGATGATAGAGTATTTTAAAATTGATAAAAAAGCTTTTTATTTACAAATACCTTATATATTATGGTTATTATTTGCTTTTTATTTAAATTATCAAGTATTTATATTAAATAGATAAATATTGAAAAAGTCTTGAATTAATTTAATTAAAATGGTAGAATTATTTTAGAATAAGGTGTTGCAATGAAAATGAAAAAAAATTTGAAAAAAAATAGTATTTTTACAAACAATAAAAGATTTTATGGTTTCATGTGTATGGTATTGCTTTTGATGATAAGCCTTTCTGGTACGATTGCTTATTATAGATTCGGCGCAAATGGAACGATAACTGCTAGTACTGCTACATATAATTTTAATATTACTAGTGATGCTATATCAAATACTAAAATTAATTTGGGTAGTAATTTAAAACCGTATGATAAGGGAAGTTTTAAGGTTAATGTTAATATGCCTGATACTTCTAGTGATGCTCAGTATAGTATAAATATTGAAAGGGTTAGCTTACCTGATGGTTTTAAATTTTTGGCAGCTGATGATAATGTGAGTCCGTTTAATAATTATACAAAGTATTTTAATGCTGCTGATACTAAGACTGATAGTGTTACAATCTATTGGTATTGGGATGGTAGTGTTAGTGATGAAAATGATTCTTTATTTATTGGAAAAACGATATCTGCTAATTTGGTTTTAAAGAGTAGAACTGTAAATGGCGCTGATATGAAAAATGGAAAAAGTGGTACTGAATTTTGGAATGATACTTATAGACCATATATAAGAACTATTACATTTCAAAATAATTTAAGTAACTTGCCAAGTACTTGCAATGAAGCTAATTTATGTTGGGATATATCCGCTAGTACAACACAAACTAAAAAGGTATATGGTTATTTAATAGATAGTGGTTTGAAAGATAAAACTGATTCAACTAAAACATTATACAATTTATATATAGTAAGTGATTATGAAATAATGGCACCAACAGATTGTTATAAATTATTTGGACAGTTTACTAATTTAGTATCTATTAATTTTAATGATTTGTTTAATACAGTAAAGACACAAACAATGCTTATGATGTTTACGGAAGATTCATCACTAGTTAATTTGGATTTATCTAGTTTTAATACTACTGCAGTTGAAAATATAGGAGCAATGTTTGATAGTTGTACATCTCTTCAATCGGTAAATATAAGCAGTTTTGATACATCAAACGTATTATCAGTACATAGTCTGTTTTATGGATGTTCATCTTTAAAAAGTATAAATGTATCAAATCTTAACACAACTAAAGCAGCTAATTTTAGTGCTATGTTTGGTAATTGCTCGAAATTATCTCTGATTGATTTAAGTAGTTTTAATACATCACAAGCAACATCTTTAGTAAGTATGTTTTCCGGATGTACATCTTTAACAAGTTTGGATATAAGTAATTTTAACACATCAAAAGTAACAAGTATGAATGCGATGTTTTGGAAATGTTCTTCTTTAACAAGTTTAGATTTAAGTAATTTTAATACATCAAAAGTAACTGATATGAGCATTATGTTTTCTGGATGCACAAACTTAAGTAAACTTGATTTAGGTATCTTTGATACTTCTAGTTTAACTAATATGTCATATATGTTTAATAATTGCGCTAAATTAAGTACGAAAATAAAAATATCTAATGCTAATATAACAGAATATACTGATGCGTTTAAAAATTCAGCAAATGTTGGCTCTGCAACGATTATTGTTACGGCAACTGATGCTGCTAAAACAATAACTGCTTCTATAGTTGCAACTAAAAATGCAATTGATAATGTTGTGTTTGATGATGGAACACCTACATACATGAAGGATGGTTTTAATAGTGATGATGCATTAAAAACAGAAATATGGAAACCGGCATATAGAGATTATATAAGAACAATTACATTTACTGATTATTTAAGTAAGAAACCAAATAGTTGTACAGAAGCTAATAGATGCTTTGATATATCTTATAGTTCAACACAAAATGCTAAAGTATTTGCTTATATGATTGATAGTGGATATAAAGATAGTTCTAATAATACATTATATAACTTATATATTGCTAGTCCACTTAAAATATATGCACCAGTTAATAGTACTGCTTTATTATATAGTTTTACAAATGTGGTTGCAATTAACTTTAATGATCATTTTGATACTTCTAAAGTTGAAAATATGAAGTTTATGTTCTAAAAACTTACTTCGTTAACTTCGCTTGATTTAAGTACAATAAATACATCGAGTGCGACAAATATGGAATATTTATTCTCATATTTAGAAAGTATGAAAACACTTGATTTAAGTACAATTGATACATCAAATGCAACATCAATTTCTCATATGTTCTGGGCAAGTACAGGTTTAGTTAGTCTTGATTTGAGTGGATTTAATACATCCAAAGTAACAAATATGTCAGGCATGTTTAGAGATTGCTCTAATCTTGCTAGTTTAAATATTAAAAATCTTGATACTTCAAAAGTTACAAATTTGGACTGCATTTTCTATAATTGTAGTAGTTTAACTAATCTTGATTTAAGTAATTTTGATACAACTAGTGTAACAAACTTTAATAATGCATTTAACGGATGTACAAAAATGATTACAACAATTACTATTAGGACAACTAATGGTACACATGCTAATGTGTTTACGAATGCTGCAACAGTATCTGGTTCAAAAATTACTGTAAATTATTCATCTGGTAAATATAGTAAAGCATCTAGTATGGTTAGTACTAAGACATCGGGCGCTAATGTTGTTCTTGGTAAAACGGATGACTCAGTAATAGGTGCTGATGCAGTAACGATGATAAAAAATGGCTATAAAGTTAATTCTAGTGGTTCTTATTCATTAAGATATTTCTGGCAATATAAAGATTATATTAGAAATATAAACATAAAAGATAACTTAACTAATAAACCAAATAACTGTACTGAATCAACAAAATGTTGGGATATATCATACGCAAGCAATCAAAGTGCAAAAGTATATGCATGGTTAGAGATATCAGGAAGCGATTCAAGTGGTAATACCCTTTATAGATTAACAATAGCAAGTACTGAGAAAATATATGCACCAGCTGATTCATCATATATGTTTAGTAATTTCGGTAATTTACTTGGTATAAGCATAGCAAATGATTCATTTGATACATCAAAAGTAACAAATTATAATTATATGTTTAAAGATACAAGAGGTGTAAATGTCACCCTTACAATAAGAAGTGCGAGCGCTACTTGTACAGGAATGTTTACAAATGCTGCTTTGACTTCAGAAAATACAGGGGTTGGTATTACACTTAACTATACAAGCGTTGCATCAAGTTTAGTTGATAAAATGATACTAACGAAATCAACGAGTTCAAAAATAACTAAAGGTTCAGTAGTATCTTAGAAAAATAAAACAAAATACTTTGTATGTATTTTGTTTTTAATTTAATTTATTTTTATGTTATATTTTTTTCATTGTTCTTCTTTTCAATGCATATATTTTAGAAAGTGGGTTACCGAAAATTAATAAAAAGTAAAGAAAATGCAAAAAAATGAAAAAAATGTTCAAAATAACTTGCATTTTCTTTTATTTTCCCTTATAATCATTGATGTGTGGAACGCAGAGATGTGCAAGGTTGTCGATACACCAGGTTAAGTTGCTAGTAAAAATTAAACTGAATATCGGGTTTTTGCACGGAGCGAGTCTGTACTTAGATATAGGCGAAGGAGGATACGAAATGTCAAAAACTAAAGTTCGCATCAAATTACAAGCATATGAACATAAAAGTTTGGACACAGCATGTGCTAAAATTGTTGACACAGTTAAGAGAACAGGCGGAAAAGTAAGTGGACCTGTACCATTACCAACTGATGTTGAAAAAATTACAATTTTAAGGGCTGTTCACAAAGATAAGGATTCACGTGAGCAATTTGAAAAAAGAACACACAAAAGACTAATCGATGTTATTGATCCAAGTAAGGAAACAATTGACGCATTAAAACATGTTGATGTTCCAAGTGGAGTTGACATCCAAATTAAATTATAGGAGGAAATATGAAAGGAATCTTAGGTCGTAAAAAAGGAATGACTCAAGTGTTTACAAAATCTGGAAAATTAATTCCTGTAACAGTAATTGAAGTTGAACCAAACGTTGTAACACAAATCAAGACTAAAGAAAACGATGGTTACGAAGCAATTCAATTAGGTTTTGAAAACATTAAAGAGAAAAACGCGACAAAAGCAATTATTGGCCATGCCAAGAAAGCAAACACTACACCTAAGCGCTTCTTTAGAGAAATCAGAGGTGTAGACGTAGCTAACTATAATGTTGGCGATGAAATTAGTGTAGATTCATTTACAGAGGGCGAAGTAGTCGATGTAACAGGAACTACAAAAGGACACGGATTTGAAGGCGTTATTACTCGTCACGGACAATCTCGCGGACCTATGGGACATGGTTCTCACTATCACAGAAAACCAGGTTCAATGGGAACAATGAGACCAATGAGAGTATTTAAAGCTAAAAAATTACCAGGTCATATGGGTGTATTAACTGTAACTATTCAAAATCTTGAAGTAGTAAAAGTTGATAAAGAAAATAACTGCATCTTAATTAAAGGAAATGTTCCAGGAGCAAAAGAAGGTTTAGTATTTATTAAAACTTCTATTAAAACTCCAGGAAAAGTAAATGAAACTGAAGAATTATTAAATTATATAACAGTTGAAGATGTTGTAGAAAGTGAAGTTTCAAGTGAACAAACTGAAACAGAAGTAAATGAATAGGAGGTAATAAAATGGAAAAAGTAACAGTTTTAAATGTTAAAGGTGAAAAAGTAAATGATATTACCTTATGTGAAGAGGTATTTGGGATAGTTCCAAATGATACAACTTTATACGATGCTATTCGTTTAGCAAGAAATAGTCGTAGACAAGGTACTGCTGAAACTAAAACAAGAAGTGAAGTAAGTGGTGGTGGACGTAAACCTTGGAGACAAAAAGGAACTGCTCGTGCTAGACAAGGATCTATCCGTGCAGCACAATGGTATCACGGTGGAATAGTATTTGGACCACATAATCGTGATTATAGTTTCAAAATGAATAGAAAAGAAAGACGTTTAGCTCTTAAATCAGCGCTTGCTTATAAAGTAATTGATAATGAATTAATTGTTGTTGATAACTTAAATGTAGTAGGTAATAAGACAAAAGATGCTAAAGCAATGTTAAAAGGATTAAATGTTGAGGGAAAAGTATTATTAGTAACTGATGAATTAACTGATAACTTAATATTATCAACAAGAAATCTAGAAAACGTAATGTTATTATCAGCAGATGAAATTAATACGTATGATATAGTTGCATCTGACAAAATGGTTATAACAGAAAAAGCACTAAAACAAGTAGAGGAGGCGCTTAAATAATGAAAAAATATGACATTATTAAAGGACCAATCATTACTGAAAAGAGTTCTGAGATAGCACAAAATAATAATCAAATAACGTTAAGCGTTGATACTAAAGCAAATAAAATTGAAATAAAAGACGCTGTTGAAAAATTATTCAACGTAAAAGTAGAAAGCGTTAATACAATTAACGTAAGACCAAAGAAAAAAAGAGTTGGTCGCTATCCTGGTAAAACAAACAAAGTAAAAAAAGCTATTGTTACACTAAAAGAGGGTAGTTCAATCGAACTTAATTAGTTGTAAGGAGGATATATTATGGCAATAAAAAGTTACAAACCTATGACTAATGGTTTAAGAGGAATGACTACCTTAGTAAATGAAGAAATTACTAGTAGTACACCAGAAAAATCATTACTCACAGTATTAAAGAAAAATAGCGGTCGTAATAATCAAGGACGTATTACTGTAAGACATCGCGGTGGCGGTGAAAAACGTAAATATCGTTTAATTGATTTCAAGAGAAATAAAGATGGTATCGTAGGAAATGTAGCAAGCATTGAATATGATCCAAATAGAAGTGCAAACATCGCTTTAATCAACTATATTGATGGTGAAAAAAGATATATCTTAGCACCTAAAGGATTAACAGTTGGTTCAAAAATAATAAGTGGTGAAAAAGTTGATATTTTAGTTGGTAACAACTTAGCACTAGCGAATATTCCTGAAGGAACATTAATACATAATATTGAGATGTTACCTGGTAAGGGTGGACAATTAGTTCGTTCTGCTGGTTCAAGCGCTCAAGTATTAGGAACTGAAGGAAAATATACATTAATAAGATTAACAAGTGGTGAAGTTCGTAAACTATTATCAACTTGCAGAGCAACAGTTGGTGAAGTTGGAAACGCCGATCACGAATTAGTTAATTTAGGAAAAGCTGGACGTACTCGTCATATGGGAATTAAGCCTACAGTTAGAGGATCAGTTATGAACCCTAACGATCACCCTCATGGTGGTGGTGAAGGACGTGCACCAATCGGACGTAAAGGACCAGTTACTCCATGGGGTAAACCTGCATTAGGATACAAGACACGTAAGAATAAAAAAAGTTCAACTAAATTAATCGTACGTGGACGTAAGAGAAAGTGAGGAACTTAAATGGCTAGAAGTCTAAAAAAAGGACCATTTGCTGATGAACATTTAATGAAGAAAGTTGAAGCAGCAAATGCATCTACTAAAAAAGAAGTAATAAAAACATGGTCACGTCGTTCAACTATTTTCCCTGACTTTATAGGTCTAACATTCGCAGTACATAATGGAAAAGAATTTGTTCCAGTATATATAACTGAAGATATGGTAGGACATAAATTAGGAGAGTTCGTTCCAACACGTAAGTTTGGTGGACACGGCGATCAAAAGGAAAAGTAATAAAACCATAAAGGAGGATATGCATGGAAGCAAAAGCAATCGCTTATACAGTTAGAATCGCACCACGTAAATGTCGTTTAACAATTGACTTAATTCGTGGAAAAAGCGTTGTTGAAGCAGATAATATTTTATCTAACTTGAACAAAGATGCTGCGCGTGCCATTCGTAAAGTATTAAAATCAGCAGTAGCAAATGCTGAACACAATTTAAATTTAGAAAAAGAAAATCTAATAGTTAAGGAAGCTTACGTGAATGAGGGAGTCGTTATGAAAAGAATGAAATTCGGTTCTCGTGGACACGTAGATCCAATAAAGAAAAGAACTTGCCACATCACAATTGTAGTAAGTGATAACAAATAAGGAGGAAACCTAATGGGTCAAAAAGTTAGTCCGATAGGATTTAGAATGGGTGTTAATAAAACTTGGGAATCAAAATGGTTTGCTTCAAATAAGGATTTTGCTAATTTCTTACAAAGTGATGAAAAAATTCGTAAGTATTTAAGTAAAAGATTAAAAGAAGCAGCAGTTTCAAGTATTTTAATTAATAGAAACCAAAAGAAAACAGAAGTTATCATCAATACCGCAAAACCAGGTGTAGTAATTGGTCACGGTGGCGATGAAATTGAAAAATTAAAGAAAGAATTAAATAAATTAGTAAATGAAGAAATTCAAATTTCTATAATGGAAGTTAAGAACCCAGACTTAGATGCAGCCCTAGTAGCGCAATCAATAGCAACTGCTATTGAAAATCGTGTTTCATTCCGTGTTGCACAAAAGAGAGCTATCAGAAATACAATGAAAGCCGGAGCAAAAGGAATTAAAACATCAGTATCTGGACGTTTAGGCGGAGCAGATATTGCTAGAAGTGAAGGATATTCAGAAGGTAATATACCACTTCATACAATTAGAGCTAACATCGATTATGCTAATAAAGAAGCTGATACAGCATTCGGTAAAATTGGTGTAAAAGTATGGATTTACAAAGGTGAAATACTTCCTGGAAAGAAAGAAGGAGGTAAAGAACATGGGCGTAATACCAAAAAGAACTAAATATAGAAGACCACATCGTTTACGTTACGATGGAAATGCTAAAGGTAATACAACTTTAAGCTTTGGTGATTATGGTCTAATGGCTTTAGAAGGTGCTTGGATTACTGAAAAACAAATCGAAGCAGCTCGTGTAGCAATGACACGTTATATGAAACGTGGTGGTAAGGTATGGATTAATATATTCCCACACTTATCATTAACAAAAATACCTCTAGAAACTCGTATGGGTAAAGGTAAAGGTCAACCAGAATTATGGGTTGCCGTTGTTAAGAAAGGTAAAATTATGTTTGAAATAGCTGGTGTTGATGAAGCAACTGCTCGTGAAGCACTACGTTTAGCTATGCATAAGTTACCTGTAACTTGTAAGTTTGTAAAAAAAGAAGAAAGTGGTGATGTCGCATGACAAATGAAGAATTAAGAAAATTATCAAGCGCCGATCTACTTAAAAAGATTGAAGAAAGCAAAGCAGAATTATTTAACTTAAGATTTAACCAAGCTAAAGGAAATTTAGAAAAACCTTCACGTATTCGTGAATTACGTACTTTAGTAGCACGTGCTAAAACAATCTTACGTGAAAGAGAACTAAAGGAGGAAAAATAATATGGAAAATAAAAGAGTATTAGTTGGTAAAGTAGTATCAGATAAAACAGATAAAACTATTACTGTTTTAGTTGAAACATATAAAAAAGATAGCTTATATGGTAAAAGAGTTAAATATTCTAAAAAATATGCTGCACACGATGAAAAAAATGAAGCAAAAGTCGGAGATACAGTAAAAATAGTTGAAACTAGACCGCTTTCAAGAACAAAGCACTATCGTTTAGTTGAAGTAGTAGAAAAAGCAATTATAATATAATTGTAAGAGGAGGAATTATAATGATTCAACAAGAAAGCAGATTAAAAGTTGCTGATAATTCTGGAGCTCGTGAACTAAGCGTTATTCGTGTTCTAGGAGGCAGCAAAGTTAAAACTGGAAATATCGGTGACATAGTAGTTGGAACCGTAAAAAAAGCAACTCCTAACGGAACAGTAGCAAAAGGAAAAGTTGTTAAAGCTGTTGTAGTTAGAAGTAAATTCGGTCTAAGAAGAGCTGATGGATCATATATCAAATTTGATGATAATGCTTGCGTTATTATTAAAGAAGATAAGAGTCCAGTTGGAACTCGTATATTTGGACCGGTAGCACGTGAATTGCGTGATGATTATATGAAAATTGTATCGCTTGCTAAAGAAGTGTTATAAAATTCATAAAGGAGGATAAGAATGAACTTCAAAAAAGGAGATCGTGTTAGAGTTATATCTGGATCTAATAAAGGTAAAGAAGGAACAATAACACAAATATTAAAAGAAGAAAACAAAATCGTCATTGAAGGCGTTAATATGGTTAAAAAACACGTAAAACCAAACGGACAAAACGAAGGCAGTATTGTTGACCGTGAAGCTCCAATCCACGCATCAAACGCAATGATTGTTGAGCCAAAAAGCGGTAAAACTTCAAGAATAGGTCATGAAGTTGATAAAAATGGTAAAAAAGTACGTGTTACAAAAAAATCTAATGAGAAATTAAGTTAGGAGGAGGGAAAATATGAACCGCCTAAAAGAAGTATATAATAAAGAAATCATACCTAGTTTAAAAGAAAAATATGGCTATAAGAACGTATTACAAGTTCCTAGATTAGAAAAGATAGTTGTTAACATTGGATGTGGTGATGCTAGCTCAAATAGTAAATTACTTGAGGCTGCAATGACTGATTTAGAGTTAATTACTGACCAAAAACCAGTTGCTACAAAAGCTAAGAAAGCTATTGCTGGATTTAAGATTAGAGCTGGTCAAGCAATCGGTTGTAAAGTAACATTACGTGGAGAAAATATGTATAACTTTTTAGATAAATTAATTAGTATTACATTACCACGTGTACGTGACTTTAGAGGTGTATCAAGTACAGCATTTGATGGAAGAGGTAATTATACACTAGGCTTAACAGAACAATTAATATTCTCTGAAATAGAATATGATAATGTTGTTAAAGTAAGAGGTATGGATATCGTATTCGTTACAACTGCTAAATCTAATGAAGAAGCATACGATCTTTTAAAAGGTTTCGGTATGCCATTTAAGAAATAGGAGGAATTATGGCTAAAAAAAGTATGATAATAAAAGCTAATAAACCCCAAAAATTCAAAGTACGTGAATACACTAGATGTAAAAGATGTGGAAGACCACACGCAGTACTTAAAAAATATGGAATATGCCGTATTTGTTTTAGGGAATTAGCATATAAGGGACAAATACCAGGGGTTACTAAATCTAGTTGGTAATTCTTGATAATTGAAGGGAGGAAATATAATGGTAACAGATCCAATCGCCGATATGCTTACACGTATTAGAAATGCCAATCAAATGCGTGATAAGGAAGTTGAAGTACCCGCTTCAAATTTAAAAATCGAAATCGCGAAAATATTAAAAGAAGAAGGTTTTGTAAATGATTACAAAATCAAAAAGAATAATGTACAAAATATAATTGTTATTAATTTAAAATATACAGAAAATAAGGTACGCGTTATAACAGGTTTAAAGAAAATATCTAAACCAGGATTACGTGTATATGTAAAAGCTGATGAAGTACCAAAAGTATTAAACGGTTTAGGAATTGCAATCATATCTACTTCTAAAGGAGTTATGACTGATAAAAAAGCTCGTGAATTATCTCTTGGTGGCGAAGTATTAGCTTACGTTTGGTAGGAAGGATAAATATATGTCAAGAATTGGTAATCGTATTTTAACAGTTCCTGCAGGTGTAACAGTTAGCGTTGATGGTAACAAAGTTACAGTTAAAGGACCAAAAGGTGAACTTTCTACTGAAGTAAATGCAAATATTAATGTTTGTGTAGAAGAAAACGAAGTAAAAATTACTAGAAATAGTGATGAATATAAAAACTTCCACGGAACTGCAAACGCTAATATCAAGAATATGATTGAAGGCGTTACTCATGGTTTTGAAAAAAGCCTTGAATCAGTTGGTGTTGGTTATCGTTTTCAAGTAAAAGGTAAAACATTAGTAATTACTGCAGGATATTCACACCCTGTAGAAATGGAAATTCCAGAAGGAATTACAGTAGATAGTCCAAGTAATACTGAAATAACAGTAAAAGGAATAAATAAAGAGCAAGTTGGCGAATTTTCTGCAAATATTCGTAAAGTAAGACCACCAGAGCCATATAAAGGTAAAGGTATTAAATACAAAGACGAACATATAATTCGCAAAGAAGGCAAGAAAGCTTCTAAATAGTAAAGGAGAATAACTTATGATAAAACAAGTATCTCGTAATGAAAAACGTATTGCTAGACACGTTAGAATTAGAGAATCTGTAAAAGGAACTAGTGAAGTTCCAAGATTAAATGTGTTTAGATCAAATAAAAACATTTTTGCCCAAATAATAGATGATGAAGCAAATAAGACTTTAGTTAGTGCTTCTTCTATCGATAAAGAATTAAATCTTGAAAACGGTGGAAATATTGAAGCAGCTACAAAAGTTGGTGAATTAATCGCTAAAAGAGCAAAAAAAGCAAAAATAAGCAAAGTCGTATTTGATAGAGGTGGATACCAATATCATGGACGTGTTGAAGCATTAGCAGATGCAGCACGCGAAAACGGCTTAGAATTCTAAAGGAGGACAAAATGGAAAAAAGAAAAAGAGAACCACGTCCTAAACAATTTGAAGAAGAAATAATTAACATTGGCCGTGTTACTAAAGTAGCAAAAGGTGGACGTCACTTCCGTTTCGCTGTAACAGCAGCAGTTGGTGATCGTAAAGGACAAGTTGGACTTGGAACAGGTAAAGCAAATGAAGTACCAGATGCAATTAAGAAAGCTGTTGAAGCTGCAACTAAAAATGTTTCAAGAATTTCTTTAGTAGATAATAGAACTATCCCACATGAAGCAATTGGTGAACAAGGCGCTAGCCGTGTACTTTTGAAGCCAGCTGCAGAAGGTGTTGGAGTTAAAGCTGGTGGTCCAGTAAGAGCAGTTCTAGAACTTGCTGGTGTTAAAGATGTTATCTCTAAATCATTAGGATCAAAAACACAAATAAATGTAGCATATGCGACATTAAAAGCTCTAAAAGCCCAAAGAACAGCCTTAGAAGTGGCAGAAATGCGCGGTAAGAAAGTAGAGGATATATTATGAAGCTAAATAATATTACACCTACCGAAGGTGCTTTTAAAGAAAGAAAAAGAGTTGGTCGTGGTACTAGCTCTGGACTAGGTAAAACTAGTGGTAAAGGTCATAAAGGTCAAAATGCAAGATCTGGTGGCGGAGTTAGAGTAGGATTTGAAGGTGGACAATTACCATTATTCAGACGCTTACCAAAGAGAGGTTTCTCAAATGCTAAGTTCAAAATCAGATATGCAACAATTAACCTAAGTGATTTAGAAAGATTTGCTGAGGGAACTGAAGTAACACCTACTTTATTAAAAGAAATGGGAGTTATTAAAAATAGTTTAGATGGAATAAAAGTATTAGGTAATGGTAAATTAACTAAGAAATTAAATGTTAAAGCAAATAAGTTCTCAGAAACAGCTAAAAAAGAAATAGAAGCCTTAGGTGGAACAACAGAGGTGATCTAATATGTTTGCAAATATTAAGCAAATATTTAGCACTAAACACAAAGACCTAAGAAAAAGAATTCTTTTCACATTAATGTGCTTATTAATATTTGTTGTAGGAAAAGCTATCGTTGTACCAGGTTTACCTAAGGTGCAATTAACAGGAAATCTAGGATTGTTTGAATTCTTTAATGTTATGAATGGTGGATCATTAGGCAACTTTTCAATATTCGCGCTCGGTGTAATGCCGTACATATCAGCATCCATTATTGTTCAGTTTTTGGAAATGGATATTATTCCTTATTTCTCTGACTTAGCAAAAGAAGGATATACAGGAAGACAAAAACTAAATAAAATAACTAGAATTATGGGTATTGCTTTAGCATTCGCACAAGGATATCTATATTCATTTATGTATTTAGGAAAAAGTGCAAGTCCAACTGATTATTTACTATATTCATTAGTATTAACAGCTGGAACAGCATTCCTATTATGGATGGGTGACCAAATGACAAGCAAAGGTATTGGTAATGGTATATCTCTATTAATAATGGCAGGTATCGTATCAAGTTTACCAACTACATTTATTGGAGCTTATAGAAGCTTCATAGTAAATGGAACATTTGGAAACGTTTGGGGAATTGTACTATTTATATTATTTATAATTTTGTATTTTGCAATTATAATTGGTATTATATTTGTAGATAATGCTGAAAGAAGAGTTACAATTCAATATTCAAATAAATCAGGAACTGTATTTACAAAAGATAACTATATTCCATTTAAGTTAAATTCAGCAGGTGTTATGCCAGTTATATTGGCATCAGCATTTATATCTATTCCAGGTATGGTTGCGGGTGCAATTAACAAACCAGCATTTACTAAGTTTTATGAAAATTGGATTTCATATAATAGTGTTACAGGATTTATCCTTTATATTGCATTAATAATTGCTTTTGGATATTTCTATACATTCTATATTCAATTAAAACCAAAAGATGTTGCTGAAAATTTGCAAAAAAATGGAGGCTATATACCAGGTGTTAGACCAGGTGAAAATACAACAAAATATATAACTGATGTTTTAAAGAGAATAACATTGGTTGGAACAATAAGTTTAGCAGTGCTTGCGGCTATTCCAATACTATTCTCTGCAGTAACTAAAATTAATGATCAAAATATTTCCCTTGGTGGAACAGGATTATTAATTGCTGTAGGTGTAGCACTTGAAACATATAAACAAGTAGAAAGTGAAATAATAAGTAAGAATTATCAAAAGGGGAGAAGAAGATGAAAAGTATAATTCTAATCGCACCTCCTGCTGCTGGTAAAGGCACAGAGGCTGCAATATTGAAGGAAAGATACAATATTCCACATATCTCAACAGGTGACTTACTAAGAAAAGCAAGTACAGAAAATACTGAAGAAGGATTAGAAATAAAAGATGAACTAGAGCATGGTGCTTTAGTTGAAGATGATATAGTTGTAAAACTATTGAGAGAAAGAATTCTAGAAGATGATTGTAAAGATGGTTATATTTTAGATGGATTTCCAAGAACAGTTATGCAAGCAAGAATATATGAAAATATGCTTAAAAGTATAGGTAAGGATCTTGGAGTCGTAATTTATCTAAATATTGATAAAGAAACTGCTAGAAATCGTATAATTGGTCGTATATCTTGTCCAAAATGTGGTAAAGTTTATAATACATTAGTAGAAGGCTTAAAACCACAAATGGAAGGAATATGTGATACTTGTCACGTAGCGCTTTATAAGAGAACTGATGATACAGCTGCTACATTTGATGAGAGATTTAATACATATGTTGATAAAACATCTAAATTAATTGATTATTATAAAGCAAAAGGTGTATTAAATACGGTTGATAGTTCTATATCAAAAGAACATACTGATTTACAAGTCGAAAGGATCTTAAAAAATGATAACAATTAAAACTCCAGAACAAATAGAACTTATGCGTATTGCTGGTTCAATTGTTGGTGATACACATAACTATTTGAAAAAATATATAAAACCAGGAGTTACTACAAAAGAATTAGATGAATTGGCAGAAAAGTATATAAGATCAAGGGATGCTTATCCATCATTTAAAAATTATGATGGATTTCCTGCGGCTATATGTACTTCAGTAAATGATAAAGTTGTTCACGGAATCCCAAATGGTTATAAACTAAAAGATGGCGATATAATATCTATTGATATTGGAGCTTGTTATAAAGGATACCACGGGGATTCTGCTTGGACATACGCTGTTGGAAACATAAGTAGCGAGAAGGCTTACTTAATGAGACATACCGAAGAATCTTTGTTTGAAGGATTAAGTAAAATTAAAGATGGAGTAAGAGTTGGTGAAATAGGTAATGCAATTGAAACTTATGCGAGAAAATACAATTTAGGCGTTGTCAAAGAATTAGTTGGTCATGGTGTTGGTACAGATGTTCACGAAGAACCTGATGTTCCAAACTATGGTCGAAAAGATAGAGGTCCTGTTTTAAAAGCAGGAATGGTAATTGCTGTTGAACCAATGCTTAATTTAGGAACAAGTAGAGTATACTTACTAGAAGATGATTGGACAGTTATAACTGCAGATGGTAAACCATCAGCACACTTTGAGCACACTGTACTAGTTACAAGTGATGGCTATGAAATATTAACAAAGAGGTGATTATATGGCAAAAGATGACATAATTGAAACAGAAGGAAAAGTAGTTGAAGTATTGCCAAACGGAGAGTTCAAAGTTGAACTTAAAAATAAACACACTGTAACGGCCCACGTTTCTGGTAAAATGCGAATGAATTTCATTCACATTTCACTAGGCGATACAGTTACAATAGAATTATCACCATATGACTTAACACGTGGGCGCATAACCTATAGAAAGTAGGAGGGATATTATGGTAATTAAACCATCAGTAAAAAAAAGATGCGAAAAATGTAAAATAATTAGACGTAATGGACGTGTATATGTAATTTGTACTAATCCAAAGCATAAGCAAAGACAAGGTTAGAAGGAGGGCTTTAAATGGCACGTATTAAAGGTGTAGATATACCAAATAATAAAAGAACTGTCATCGCTTTAACTTATATCTACGGAATAGGTAGAAGTTTAGCTGCTACTATTTGTAAAGATGCAGGCGTTGACGAAAATATAAGGGCAAAAGACTTAACAAATGAACAAGTAGCCGCTCTTCGTGATGAAGTAAATAAGTACTTAACTGAAGGTGACTTAAGGCGTGAAGTTAATATGAATATTAAGACTAAAATGGAAATTAATTCATATCAAGGAATTCGTCATAAAAAAGGTTTACCTGTAAGAGGACAAAGAACAAACCGTAATGCTAGAACTCGTAAGGGTAAAGGTAAAGTCGTTGCTAATAAGAAGAAAAACTAATCTAAAGGAGGTTAATTATGGCTTACAAAGCAAGAAAACGTAAAGTTAAGAAAAATATACCTGAAGGTAAAGCATATATAAAATCAACTTTCAATAACACAATAGTTACACTATGTGATGCAGAAGGAAATGCTGCAAGTTGGGCATCTGCTGGAACTTTAGGATTTAAAGGAAGCAAAAAATCAACTCCATTTGCTGCTGGTATGGCTGCAGAAGCTGCAGGTCGTGCTGCTGTTGATATGGGAATGAAAAAAGTCGAAGTATATGTAAAAGGATTAGGCTCAGGTCGTGAGACAGCAATTCGTTCATTACAAACAGC
This sequence comes from Firmicutes bacterium CAG:884, assembly GCA_000433875.1. GTDB lineage: Bacteria > Bacillota_I > Bacilli_A > RF39 > UBA660 > CAG-884. Next base: position 9,432 of record HF993345.1, on the reverse strand, counting down.
AGGTCTTGAAATTACATCAATCACAGATATAACACCAATACCTCATAATGGTTGCAGACCACCAAAGCGTCCTCGTGGATAGAGAAAAGGAGTGTTGTTTAATGTTAAATTTTGAAAAACCACTTTATAAAATTACTGAATATGAAGAAAAAAATAATTTTGGTAAATTTGAACTAGAACCTTTAGAGAGAGGTTTTGGTACAACAATTGGAAATGCACTAAGAAGAGTAATGCTATCGAGTATGCCAGGATCAGCTATTGTTGCTGTTTGGATTGATGGTGTAATGCATGAATTCCAAGCGATTGATGGCGTTATTGAAGATGTAACACAAATTATTCTAAATTTAAAGAATGTTGTTGTTAAAAATGCAAGTGATGATGTAAAAGTAATGCATCTAGAAGCAAGTGAAGAAGGTTTAGTAACTGCTCGTAATATTGAACACGATAGTGATATTGAAATTATTAATCCTGATCAAGAAATTGCGACACTTGCGAAAGGTGGAAAACTTTCAATGGAATTAGTAGTTGCTAATGGACGTGGATATGTTCTAGCAAACGATAATAAGAAGTACATTGAAGGTAGAAAAGTTGGATATATTCCAATGGATTCATCATTTTCACCAATCGAAAGAATTAGTTATGAAATAGAAACAGCTCGTGTTGGTCAAGATTCTAATTATGATAAACTTATAATGAATGTTGCAACAAATGGTGCTTTTAAACCCGAAGAGGCAATGGCATTAGGCGCTAAAATAATTATCGAACATATGAGTATAGTAGCTGATATTAATGAAATAGCAGATACAACAGGAGTTATGAATGCTAAACAAGAAGATACAAAATTAAAGAAATTAGAAACTTCTATTGATGATTTAGACTTCTCTGTTCGTGCATACAATTGTTTAAAAAGAGCGGGCATTAATACACTTGGTGATTTAACAGAAAAATCAGAATTAGAAATGATGAAAATTCGTAATTTAGGTAAGAAGTCTTTAAAAGAAGTAATTGATAAAATTAAAGATATGGGACTTAAATTCCGCGAAGAAGACTAACAAGGAGGAAGAAAATGTATAGAAAATTAGGACGTACTAACAAGCATAGAAGAAGTATGCTTGCTAACTTAACTAAAGATCTTATAATGAATGAAAGAATTGAAACAACTGAAACAAGAGCTAAAGAAGTTCGTAAGTTCGTTGATAAAATGATTACATATGGTAAGAATGGTTCTTTAGTATCAAGAAGAAAAGCACTAGCTTTCTTACATAACGATAATGAAGCAGTTAAAAAGGTATTTGATGTACTAGCTCCTCGTTATGCAGAAAGAAATGGTGGATACACAAGAATGTATAAATTAGATAACCGTCAAGGTGATGATGCTTTAATGGTTATATTAGAGTTAGTAGAAGGCAAATAAGCCTTCTTTTTTTGTGAAATTTTTCTAAATTCTAGAAATGCATTATAAATTATGATTATCTAAGTTTTGTCAAATTTAAAAAAATGTGATATTATAATCACGACAAAAAGAACTGAGATTCCTCAATTTTTAAAAATTTTGGTAAATTAGTCTATTTGTTTTCGTATAAACAATCGGAAGAACATAACTTGTATATAATTTTGCATAATTTGGTTTCGCAAGCAATTATACACTTGTAATGATGTTTACCTTCGGATTGTTTTTTTCTGAAAAACAAATAAATAGGATTAGTTTTGTCTGTGTGAGCAGATATTTGTAATATAGTTGTAACTATATTAAATAAAATAGTTCTTCCAAATTTACAACCTGTTTTAGAAATTGGACCATGATAAGCAGAAACACCAGATTGTGAAGTAACTGAATCAATTCCGATAAAAGAAATAAACTGATATTTATCATCAAATCTAGTAATATCACCAACTTCAGCTAGAAATAAAGCAGTTGAAAATTCACCAAATCCAGGAATAGAATTAATAATTTTAAAAAGTTTTTTATCTTTCATTTCATTAATAAGTTGATTTTTAATTTTATTTATCTCAGACTTGTGATATTGAATCATTTCAATTACTTGAACTAAATTTTGAACTTGATAAGAATCAAAAGCAACAAAACATAAAGAATTTGAAGCAAGTTCTTTCATTTTTAAAACTTTATTCTTAAATCTATAAGCTTGAGTAGTCCCATTTTTTTCCTTTAAATAATTCATTAAATAATCAATTCTACGATTAACAAATAATACTGGATGAGGAAAATCGTGAATAAAATTTAAAGCTAAATCATCATATAAATCGTTGAAAATTAAAGCAAATTCAGGAAAAACAATATCAATAAGTTGTTTATATCTATTTTTCAATCTAGTTTGTCCTTCAATTAAAGACCAATATTGTCTGGCAAGAGGATTGTACATAAAATATTCATCTTGTTTTTGATAAAAATTATCAATAGTACCTAAAAAACATCTAGCAATTTTAAAACAATCTAGTTTATCAGTTTTAGATTTATTTAAAGTATCTTTAAATTGTTTAACTAGTTTAGGGTTGATAACAACTGTATCTATACCTTTAGATCTGAAATAATTTTCAACTGGTAAATGATAAATTGAGGTAGATTCCATAATAACAATTAAATTAGAATAATTTTTAACTTTATTAAATAATAAATCAAATTCATCTTTTTTATGTTCAATTAAAGAAGCACCAATAATTACATTTCTTAATTCATCAATAAAACAATAAACACTTTTACCTTTAGCAATATCAAAACTTAAAATATGTTTCATAAAAATTTCTCCTTTCATAATATTTCGGTTAAACCATATTCGACCACTTATATTCCTACATGCTTAATCATCCGAACTCCTTCGTTCCATTATCTACAACCGAATTAATAAATAATCATATGGTAGACATTCACAAAAACGCACTCTAAGTGCCTGTTATACTCCGTCTTTACCGATTGCCATTTATAATAGCAAAAAACATAAAAAAATCAAAATTTTAACTTTGAAATCTTTATATTTAGAATTATACATGATATACTTATTATAAGATAGGTGATGTTTATGGATGATAAAAGTTTTGTAAATTTAATAAGTGATGATGTATTAAATGAAATAAAAATAGATACTAGATTAAAAGCTCCTTTTAAAAGAGTAGTAAAAAAATTGCAAGCATATTTTAATGCTAATGGTTATACCACTTAAAGAGATTATAAGACTTTTTTTGAAGAAAATTTAATTGGTAAGAACTTTAAAATATATGTAAGTGATGAACCTTCTAAAATAGGTGCTTTGGGGTTTTATAGTAAAGCTAAACAATGTATATGTATTGATGAAGGACTTCTTGAAAAACCTCATCTAGAGCCTACGCTATGTCATGAATTTACTCATTTTCTTGTAATGAACGACAAAAGTGTTCCTTCTGGTTTTATTAATGAAGCTCAAACAGAGATGTTTACAAGACAAATATATCCTATTAGTCGTTCTTATGAACCACAAGTAAGAATGATGGAATTTGCAAATATTTTAATGAATAAGGCTAATAATTTTTCTTTATTTTTGCAAGGTGGAATAGATTCAATGCATACAAGTTCAATGTGGAACGATTTTTATAATTATGTTAGTTTATATCAAGAAAAATTTGCGAATACTTCTTACAAAATTGGTGATGCTGTAAAAGATGAAGATTATATATCTGCTCAAAGATATATAATTTAGAATAATATACATTCTCATTTAATAAATTCTTTTGAGGATTATGAAGAAATTTTAGAAGAATTAAGTTATGCTCCTGTTAAAGATGAAGAATGGATGAATAATTTTATTACGAAAATTGAAAAAAATATTATAAAGAATATAAGAGACAAAAAAATAAGAGAAATTACTTTATCTAAGTTTAAAGAATACCGTGACATAAAAAATAAATTAAGTATATATACTGATGCGAATAATTTTGTCATTGATTTTAATGGATCAAAATATATTGTCAATCGTTTTGGCGAGGTGAGAGATCAATTTACAAATACTTTAGTTCATAAATCTTATACAGGATTTTTTAGTTTTGGCGATACAAATAGTATAAATATTAAAAAGACATTAGATAAACGTGATGTACTTTTAAAACACGAAAGAGAACTTAAATCTTTTTTAAAGGGAATTTCATATTGCGATGAAATGGCTTTAACAAGTATATCTGATAAAGAAAACTTAATTAGACTTGAAAAAGTTGAACTTCCAATTATAGATTTTGCAAAAAGCAACCCTATTTATGTATATGTTGCTGTTTATCCTGATAGGGTAGAAGTATTAAATAATGTAACTAAGTTGGAAAAAATACAAAATGTTAATTTGTGCAAATATATAGGTCAAGTTGATGGTGCTATTTGTGGTAAACCAATGGATAAAATTGATGGAACTATGTTCGCGAATGTTTCAGTAAAAAGATTTAATTTTTTGTCAAAAGCAAAATATAGGGAAGAATTAGAACCAATGTTATCAAAAGAAATGATTGATAAAATAATCGATGATCATAGAAAAAGTGATGAATGTGATGTAGAAGATGAATCAAATATTTCTGAAAATGCTCTTTATTATTATTTTGAAAAAAATATAAAGAGTTAAGTGCCGAAGAAAGAAAAAAGTATGAAGAAAAAGCAAAAAAAACAATGGAAAAATTTGTTGTAAGCATTAAAGATGGAAATGTTGATGTTTCATTAATGTATGGTAATAGTCTTGCTTGTATTGGTTCAAAACAAGTATTGATTGATAAAAAAGGAAATGGCTTATATAATGAATATATAGATGCCTTAAGTAATAAAAATGTCAATACACAAAGGATTAGTACTAGTGATGAAAAAAAACAAAACAAAATTCCTGAATCATTAAAAGAAAGATATAACGCTTTAGACGTAGAAATAAAGAATTTATTTAGACAAAATAAAGAAAAACCTATCCCAAATTATTTTGAAAAATTTAAACATATAATTGATGAACAAAACGAAATAAAAATTGAAATGGATCTAAAGGGTTTAAAGCGTGATAAGGAAAAAACAACAAATGATGATGTTGATTTATATGAAGAAATATATTCAATTAGGCAAGTTGAAGAAATGGAAAAAAATCGAGCTTTTGAAAACGAATGTGTTGAAGAGCATAGAAGAAGATTATAGAAAGTAAATTAATAAATTTATTTATGAATAATTAGAAATATGATATAATTAGATAGAAGGTAGGTGTATATATGAGTTTACAAGAGGTAAGAAATCAAAGAATATATCTTCAATCACAGTTAAAAAATTATTTGAATGATCCTATTATAAATGAAAAAGAAATAACAATAACTAGAGGAAGAATATTAAGAGCATATGTAAAAGAATATAATCTTGAAACTGATTTAGGTGTAAAGGCAAGGATTCAAACTTTAATAAGACAAGAAGCAGATTTACATAAAAGTCAGGTAAATGAAAGGATTAAAAAAGTAAAAGCGGATAAAAATATAAGTGTTGTTAATCAAATATCAAATGAACTTGCTCTTAAGTTTAGAAGACTTGCAACTAATGCTAGATCTGTTGTTGAATCTAGATCAAATGGTGAACTTATAAAAAATGCAACTAATACTGTTGGAAATACTTTATCATTAGGCGCTACTGCTTTAAAAGCACCAATAATGGTAGTTTTAAGACTAAGTAGTTATGGCATACAATATGCAGCTCGTTTAGCTGTTCAGCCTTTACATATACCAGTATATTTATTTTCTAAAATAATTAATCCAGAAGGAAGTTATCAAGGAAAAATGATAAATAATATGGGAAAAATTTTAGGTGATGAATTATCATTATTGTTAAGACAAACAGAAAAAGGAGTAAGAAAAATATGATAGATAAAAATATGTTGAATCCAGAATATTCATTTACAATAACAAATGATAACGGAATAGAAGTAGTGTGTGATACATTAGCAGTTGTTCAACAAAATGAAGAACCTATAATCATATATACTGATTACACACTTGATAAAGATAATAAGTTTAATTTGTATGTATCAAAAGTTACTTTAAAAGATGATAACTTTATATTGGAAAAAATTAATAATTATGAGAATATTCCTGAAATACAAAAAGCTTTAAATAATATATGGTCTAAGGAATATAAGTAAAAGTTTGTCGAATTTTGTAAAAAGAATATCAATAAAAAGTAAAATGTGCTATAATCTTTTTGGATGGTGATTATATGGTAGCATTAATAACAGGTGCAAGCTCAGGAATAGGCGCTGATATGGCAAGAATATTAAGCGATAAGGGTTATGATCTTATACTTGTTGCACGTAATAAAAGAAAAATGGAAGTTTTAGCGAAAGAATTAAAAACAAATGCTGAAATTATTCCAATGGATATATCTAGTACATATAATTGTACAGAATTATATAATTTAGTTAAGAAAAAAAATATTGATGTGTTAGTAAATAATGCTGGCTTTGGTTTGTTTGGTGAGTTTTGTTGTACTAAATTAGATAAAGAACTAGATATGATAGAATTAAATGTTAAAACAGTTCATACATTAACTAAACTTTTCTTAAAAGATTTTGTAAAGAAAGATAAAGGTTATATATTAAATGTTGCATCATCAGCTGCTTTTATGCCTGGACCTTTAATGGCAACATATTATGCAACAAAAGCATATGTTTTACATTTAACAGAATCTATTAATGAAGAACTAAGAAGAAAAAAAAGTAATGTTTTTATATGTGCATTATGTCCGGGGCCTGTAAGCACAAATTTTAATAAAGTTGCTGGGGTTTCATTTAATTTAGAATCCTTAGAAAGTTATGATGTTGCTAAATATGCTGTAAAGCAAATGTTTAAAAAGAAAGTTGTTATTATACCAGGCTTTAAAATAAAAATGGGAGTATTTGCCTTGAGGCTACTTCCAAGGAGTTTGGTTAGAAAAATAGCATATAAGATCCAAAAAAATAAAGAAAATTAAAAATAGATATTGAAATAATTTATAAACTTTGATATACTAGTTGTAGATAGAATAAGAGGGAGAGTATTATGGAAAGAATAGCAATTAATGAAAATGGTAATGCAAGAGAAGTAAGTGTAGTAAGATATATTAAAAATAATGAAAATAAGTATCTAATATACACAATGGGTGAAATTGAAGGAGAATTACAAAGAATATATATTGTAAAAGTTTTAGATGAACCAGTTTTAACAGGAATTAAAGTACCTGATGAAGAATGGGATGAAGTAAAGAGATTAATTCAAGAAATCGTTAAAGCTAATAGAGCGAATATGCCTGTTGAAATACCTGATTTAGATGAAAAATCTTTAAACAATATTCGTATTGAAGATAAGAGAATTATTAAGTTAAAAGCTGACAATATTCCTACACTTGAAGCTAATAAGAATTTTGTAATTGAAAACTCAAAAGAAATAGAAGTTGAAGCTCCTGTAATACCTGAAATAAAAGTAAATCCTGTAATAAATGTTGAACCAGAAGTAAGTCCTGTAGTTCCTGCTGTTGATGAACCAAAGGTAGAACCTACAGTTGAAGCTACTATTGATACTCCAAGTGAACCTGAAATACCTGTTGTAACTGAACCTAAAGAGGAGCCAACAATTACTGTTGAACCTGTTAATGAACCAGTACAACCTGTTATGCCAGAAATTAAATATGAAAATGAAGTATCTAATGAAGAGAATTTAAAAGCAGAGATTGAAAAAATTAAAGATAAATTAAATAGAATTTGCGAAATATTAAAAGAACAATAAAAATGTTCTTTTTTTGTACACTATAAACATAAAATTATAATGAGGTGAACTTATGAAAAATGCTATTATTTATTATTATAATTTAAAAGTAAATGAAGTTCACCAAAATACTAATTACCATTGGTTTGAAATTGATGGAGAAACGTATTATTTATATAAAATGGATAATACTAATATAGATGAATTGTTGGAAATTGTTAACGATTTATTAAAAAATAATGTTAGGTGTCATTTACCTATACCAAATAAACAAAATAGTATATTAACTAATATAAATGGTATTAATTATATTTTGTTAAAAATACAGGTTAAATCAAGGGAACCAATTATAATAAATGATTTATATATAATAAATAGTATTATAGTTAGTAAGAGGGATAAAAAGAGACCTTTATGGTATGATTTGTGGAGTGAAAAGATTGATTATTTGGAATTGCAAATTAGTGAGTTTGGGAAAAAATACCCGACTTTGAGAAAAAGTTTTCCTTATTTTTGTGGACTTGCTGAAACCGCTATTCAATTACTTGAAATAGTTGATGTAAAAGAATATACGATTAATCATAAATATATTACAAAAGATGAGAGATTGGAAGACTTTTTGAATCCGATAAATATGGTTATTGATTTGAAAACAAGAGATATTGCAGAATATTTAAAGACTAATTATAATCATATAACTTCTATTGATGATTTAAAATATATAATTAAAAAGTTCAATTTAAATAAAGAGGAAATAAAATTGTTGTTTGTGCGTACTTTATTTCCTAATTATTATTTTAATTCTTTTGAGGAAATAATTGCTGGAGAAAAAGATGAGAGTTATATAAATCAGTATATAGATGATGCATCAAAAAAAGAATATTTATTAAAAATATTCTATTCGTTTGTAAAGTCTATAACTGATTTTCCAACTATTGATTATCTTGAACGCTGATAATGTCTTTAACTTCGGGAACTTCTTCTTTGATTGCCATAAATAATCCATCTTTTAATGTTAGATCTTGCATACTACAGTCGGCACATGCTCCTTGCATTTTTACATAGACAATGTTGTCTTCATATTTAACAAATTCTATATTTCCACCTTCATTCATAATAAAAGGACGAAGATAATCTATTACTTCTTTAATTTTTTCTATTGTTTCCATTTCTCTCACCAAAACCATTATATAATATTTATAAATGATAAGTAAAGACTTTTTATTTTGCTGAAAATATGATATAATCTTTATGGAGTGGTTTTAGTGGCAGATTATAAGAAAGGGAAAGTCGTTAAAGCAACTGTTACCGGTATAGAAAGTTATGGAGTATTTGTTTCGCTTGATGAGTATTATAGTGGTTTAATTCATATATCTGAGATATCACATGATTTTGTTCATAATATTCATGATTTTGTTAAAATTGGCGAAGAAATAAATGTTGAAATTTTAGAAGTAGATGAAGAACTATCCCAACTAAAACTAAGTATAAAAAATATTAATTATCGTGATTTTAAACAAAGACCAAAAAGAAAAATTAAGGCAACTCCATTAGGGTTTAATACCTTAGAATACAAACTTCCTATATGGATTGAACAAAAGTTGCAAAAAAATCGACAAGATAACAAATAATGCTTGACAACAATAATATTATTTGATATATTATTTTATGTCAAGTTTATTGGGCGATTAGCTCAGTTGGTTAGAGCAC
>HF993344.1 GCA_000433875.1 Firmicutes bacterium CAG:884 | reverse complement strand
TTTAACTTCTACTTTTTGTGAATCATCTTTTACATAATATATATCAATTACAGTACCAGTCTCAACACTTGCTGGAATAACAGCAGGTTTACTATGATCAAACTTATAACCAGTATACATATTAGTTGTATTGATTTCATTTAAATCTACATTAATATAATTAGGCTCTAAAACCTGTACAGTCTTAGTCTTATTAATTGTATCTTTTTCTTGTAATACACCATCTTTAAAATATCTAACAGTATATTTTAAAGTTTTTAATTGCGTAGCATCAATATCATAATAAACTTTTATTACATTTAAACTTGTATCTTTTTTAATCTCAATTGATTTTGATTTTGGTATTACATTTACTGATTTGTAACCAGTTTTATTATTAGCTTCAATCATTTCATCTGTTACAAATACAGTTTCTCCCTCATGAGAACTTCCTGTTACAGTTTTACTTTTATCTATTACATTACTATAATAATATTCAATAGTATAACCATACTCAGGTTGAACCCAATAAACAGCTGGATTTTTAGTACAAGTCTTATTAACTTCTTTACTACTTATATTATCTGTATAAGAATAACTAAAGTTATCATTTGTATTATGCCAATCAGTTGTACTGTTTTCATTAATAGTAATATTAAACCTTCCAGCTTCTTGCCATTCTTCAGTAATTTTTTTAACAGTATTTAAAACTATCTTACCATCATTATCAGTATCATCTGAAGATGTAAATGATGAACCAATATTATCAGTAATAGTTAAATTAGTTCCAGCAGGTGAATAAACAGTTGTACTAGAAGCAATATCTTTTAATTTATCAACGATATTATCTTGATCTGATGAAACATAATGACTGTCATCAGTTGCAATTAATTTTAAAATAGATTCTGCAGTTGAATTCTTATATGGATCAGTCCATGTAACATTTCCCCAAAAATCAGTTTCATCTCCACCCTCATATATAATTTCGTTTGATAAATCATAACCAACTGTAAAGATTTCTGCGCCACTGCCTTTTAAATCTTTAGCTGATGAAACAGCTTTATCTATACAATTATAACTAGTAATTCTTCCGTTTCCACCGCTACCATTTATTTTATATTTTGTAGGTGCTCCATCACTAATTACAACAACATACTTTTTAGCACCATTATCAATATTACTTAATAAAGTTTTTGCCTTCTCTAAACCAGCGTGTAAATTAGTAGCGCCATCTTGTCCGCCGTTAGGTTTTTCACCAAATAATTCATTATCACTTATATTTTTTAAATTACTATTTGTAAATTCTTGAGTAGTTTTAGCGGTTGTTCCAAATGTTACAACAGCAATATTTGCCTTGCTATATTTTTCAATTAAACCTTCAGCAAAAGCTCTAGCAGCATTCTTAGCATTACTCCATTTATTATTTCCTTCAGTCATAGAGTTAGATCTATCAAATACAATAACAGCATAAATGTCTTTTGTATTTGTAGTAGTCTTGCTATAGTTCTTACCACGAACCTCAAATTTTACTTCATAGTTTCCGTTACTATCTAATTTAGTAACTGTTTTTCTAACTTCAACGTCTCCTTCATTAACAAAGGCTCCATCTACTACATTAACGCTTCCATTATTTTCTCTAACATATTGATCACCATATGCTAAATCACCCTTAACAGGTTCACTAGCAAGAACACAAATTGGTTCTATAAACATATTAACTAATGTCATTAAAGCCATCAATATGTTAAGAGATTTTTTAAAAAACTTTTTCATAAAACCTCCTTGAATATTCCTGATATTTTTCCATTTTTCCTCCATCTTCATAAGTAAAATGCCTAAAATATCTGAATACGGTTATTTATTATAAAAGATTTTAGATTTTTGTCAAGATTAAACAGGAAAAAATCCCTTTTTATAAACATTTTAATCAAAAAACCAATTTTTTAGGCATCTAATAATATTATTATTTCTCTAAATCATTTAATTCATATAACTAAACGACAAAAAAATACAAAAGTTAAACCCTTTTGTATTCAAAATACTCTTTTACAATTATAAGTAACGGAATCGTTAAAATTACGCCCATTACACCAAACAAAGAACCAAATAACATAACTGCAATTATACTTATTATCGGATTAATATCATTACTCTTCTTAAAAGAAAGTGGATTAATTACATAACAATCCAAAATAGAACAAATAAAAATCGCAAATAAAGTCCTAATAAACATTTTTTTAGAATGAGCCGATAAAAGCGCAACTAATCCAAATAAAATACCGCCAAAATATGGAATAACATTAAGAATAGAAGCAAGAAAAGCTAAAAGCAAACAATTAGGATTTTTAATTAGTCCATATATTATAAAATATTCAAAAAAAGTAATAACACTTATCAGTAACAATGATCTTGTATAAACTCTAATCTTTCTATCACTTTGAACAATCACCTCATAATACTTTTTATCTCTAAAATACTCTCTTATTTTTTGCCTTATCTTTTCCATATCAATTAATAAATAAATTGTTAAACAAAAAGTTACAAATACATTTACAACAACATTATAAGATGATGAAATATCAATACTCTCAATAATTCTTTTAGTAAATATACTCAAATCAATATTATATTTCAAAGATATATTTTTAAGTAAATAAATACTAGTATTTATTAAAAACATACCTTCTCTATATATTAAAGGACCAAGTACAAAAGAAATAAAAACAATTAAAAGGACAAGCAAAAATATAACTACTATAATAGATACAATTTCATTTGTTTTTTTCTTAATACTTCTCTTAACAGGATATAAAAAATAAGCAATTAAAAAAGAAACAAAAAATGGAAGTAGTGGATTCATTATTTTTTGTTCTACTACTTCCAATAAAGGACTAAGTTTATAAAGTCCTAACAATATCAAAATTATTAATAATATATTTATTTTTGTTTTCACTCAATCACCATATTCTAAAATAATAGTAACAGGTCCATCATTTATTAAAGATACTTCCATATCAGATCCAAATATTCCTGTTTCTACTTTAGTATATGCTCTAAGTTTATTGTTAAATTCATCATAAAGTGGTTTAGCATTTCCATTAGCATTTACATAACTAGGTCTTCTACCCTTAGATGCATCAGCATATAAAGTAAACTGCGAAATACTAAGAATATCACCCTTTACATCAAGTAAAGACTTATTCATAACACCATTATCATCATTAAATATTCTAAGATTTACTATTTTATTTACCATATAATCTATTTCTTTTGATGTATCATTTAAACCAAAACCAACTAAAATTGTTAAACCATTATCAATTTGACCAACAATCTTATTATCTACTTTAACACTAGATTTAAGTGTTCTTTGAATTACTACTCTCATTGTATTACCCTTTCTACATCAATTACTTCACTCAAATTAGAAACATCATTAATAAATGTATTTAAGGTATCTAGATCTTTTACCAATATTTTTATTTCAATATAGTATAAGTCATTAGCAAAGATATTATTCATATAAGTTACTGATATATCTCTATTTTGAGCTTTTGTAATTATATCCATAAGTAAACTTTTATTTTCATTCGCATGGAGTACAAGCATTGACTCATATTTACTCTTAATTTCATTACCCCATTTTACCTCAATAGTTCTCTCTTCTTCATCCTCAATATTAGGGCATATTAACCTATGAACTGTTACACCATTTCCTTTTGTAACATAACCAATTATTTTATCACCAGGAACCGGATTACAACAATGTGCGACATTGATTTTCATATTCTCAACACCATCAACATATAAGTCGTTATAGCTATATTTTACCTTTTGATCACTAGCTTTTTTTAGTATCAATTCTTCCTTAGACAAATTTTCTTCTTTCAATATATTAATAATTTGATTAACACCTATCTTATTATCCCCAACATTAATATATAATTCATCTAAATTATTTAATTTTAACTGATTCAATATTTTCTCAATATTTTCATCCTTAAAAAACTCTTGATTTGTTATTTTTTTTCTTCTTAATTCTTTAGCAATTAATTCTTGACCTTTTTTATAATAACCATCTTTTGCAATTCTTTTAAAATAGTCTTTTATCTTCTGTTTAGCCTGCGTAGTTTTTGCGACCTTAAGCCATTCTTCACTCGGTTTAGCACTCGGTGATGTTTGAATTTTAATAATATCATTATCCTTTAACTCTTCATTTAATGGTCTTATTGCTCCATTTACAATCGCACTTACCATATGATTTCCAATATTACTATGAACTTTATAAGCAAAATCAATTGGTGTTGAACCATTTGGAAGTTCAATCACATCACCAGCTGGTGTAAATACATAAATGGTATCATTAAATACTTCATTCGTTACAGTATTTACAAACTCTTCTTTTGATAAATTTTCTTGTTCTAATTCCATTATCGTTTTAAAAAACTGCAACTTCTGTTCCATCGCATTTTGCAAATTAGCCTTTACAGATCCTCTTTCTTTATAAGACCAATGGGAAGCAATACCCGATTCAGCAACTTTATCCATTGCATATGTTCTTATTTGAACCTCAAAAGCATTACCACCAACACCGAATACAGTTGTATGTAAACTTTGATACATATTAGTCTTTGGCATTGCTATATAATCTTTAAATCTTTTGGGAATCGGCCTAAATTTTGAATGAATTATACCAAGAACTTGATAACATTCAGCCTCCGTATCAACAAATACCCTTAAAGCATAGATATCATAAATATCACTCCATCTACGACCTTTTTCAAGTTTTTTATAAATACTATATATTGATTTAGCCCTTCCCTTAATTTCGTGCTTTATATCATTTTCTGTTAGTAAAGTAGTTATTTTATCTTGCATTTCCAAAACCAAAGCTTCTCTTTCAGCCTTTGTTTGATTTAACTTTTCAAGAATATCAAAATATGTATCAGGCTTTAAATATCTAAGCGCTAGATCTTCCATTTCCGACTTCATCTTATTCATACCAAGTCTATCAGCAATCGGCGTTAATATTTCTAATGTTTCTTTAGCTTTTTTCTTTTGCTTTTCTTCCGGTAAAGCCCATAGTGTTCTTAAATTGTTTAACCTATCAGCAAGTTTTAAAATAATAACTCTTACATCTTCAGCTAAACCAACAATTATCTTACGATGGTTTGCAATCAAAACCTCCGATTCATCGTTAAAATTTAATTTATTTATCTTAGTAACGCCATATACAATTTTCGTAATTTCTTTACCAAACTTTTCTTCCATTTCTTCTCTTGTAATATTACAATCTTCTAAAACATCATGAAGTAAAGCCGCACCAATTGTTTCTTTGTCAGCATTTATAGATGCAAGTATATATGCAACTGATATTGGATGATAAATATAATCTTCCCCTGTTATCCTTCTTTGTCCTTGATGACACTTAAATGCAAAATCATAACATTCATCAATTAATTCTAAATCTTCATCTTTTATATATGTTTTTAATAATTCTTTTAATTCTTCATATGTATTATAGGTTCTTTCCATTTTTCATTCTTCTTTCAAATTAATTTCTCTTTTAGAAATGCGATACTGTTCCTTAACATAACTATCAAGTTTTAATATATCTATATTTAATATATCTTCTACCATTTCAAAAAGATTTAAATTACTCGTTTTTTTCCATTTATATTCTTTTAAATAATTCCAAATATCTTCTTCTTTAATGTAATAGTAATTAATTCTTCTTAATTCCTTACATTTTGTCTTTAAAGCCGGCACTAATCTTTCATATAATTCCTTTACACTACTAAATTCCATACTATCTCCTTTTTTTCTTTTCGTAAACCAAATCTCTGGTATTTTCAATTAAATTACTATAATTATCCACTGCTTTTTGAATTGTATACAGTTTAGTAGGATTACATCCTAAAATATCATATAATTCAAAATCATTTGAACATTTCTTTTTTAGTATTTCAATATAATCTTTTACATTAAATGTTTTATTATTAATTGCTTCACATATGTTTGAAGCACCAATTATACCATAAGTATAATAAATTGAGTTTATACATTCAAAAAGACTACTATCAATCCAAATACCTTTTTCATTAAACAAATTATACTTTTTAATCATTTTACTAGATAAACTAGTTATACTTTTCATATCAATATAAGATTTTTTATTAATTTCATTACCTATTTGAAGACTTAAATCAGCGTGAAATAAAGCCATAAATAGATTAATATAATATGTATCAATTAATTCATATGATATACTTATTTTTTCATCTAATGTATTAGCATTTTTAAGTAATTCATTACCTACTAATAATTCATTTGTTAAAGAGTAAAACTCACATATAGGATTTTGTACCTCACCTATACCTCTATTATTTTTTTGTTTTATATTATGGGATAACATATGGCCTGCTTCATGAGCAAGTGTTAAAACAGATTCGATATCATCCGAATAATTTATATTGACAAAAGCTCTATGATTAGTTGGCATATAAGTACAATTATCTTTTGATTTATATTTTCTTTTTTGATAATCAATACTATCATCATTTAAAGATGCATAAAGTAAACTTTTATATTCCATACCTAAAGGTGTAAGGGCATTCTGAACAATATACTTAGCGTTCTCATAACCAATTTTAATATTTTTAGGAATATATTCTGTTGCAATACTAAAATATCTTGAATTAACCAAACTATTTTGTTTAACCAAATTAGTTAAATTAACAAAATCTTCTTTTTCTAATTCTTCATGAACTTCAAATATATATTCTTCATAATTTTTACCATCTAAATTTTCCTTTAAACTAACAAAATAATTATTGATAATTTCTAAAAAAGTATGTTTAAAATACATAATATTTACATCATTTGTAATAATTTCTTTCATCAACATATCAAATGTATTATATGTTCGTTCAACTTCATCTTCACCTTTAAAATAATAATCATCAACTATTTTTTTATACTTCCTATATTCAGGATTCTTATTATGTTTTTTAAGTAAATCATCTTCAACTATATCATTAAATATATCATCTATTATATTTTCAATTTTAGAACTTATTTGTTTGAATTTAGTTCTAATTATAACAGAATCATTATTATGATAATCTGCCATTTCTAGAAGTTTTATATAACTTTCAAACTCATCTCTAAGCGCTTCATATTTTTCATAAAAGTTTAAAAAACTAAACAAATTATTTTCATTTTCTAAATCACACCTTTTAAATAGCTCTAACTTTTTATATAAATTACCAAATCTATTTATTTCCATCAAACACTCATTTTTATCCTTAAAAAATTCTTCTAACTTCCAAGTCATAACCTTACTCCCATAGTTTTCCTTGAAACTATTTTATCATTTATGTTTATTTATGACAACATTATTTTTTATTTTCATAAAATTTATTGGTGATTAAAATGAGTAAATTTATAAAATCAACAATTATATTACTTATTGGAGGATTTATTACAAAAATTATTGGAATGTTTATAAGAATAATAATGTCGCGCCGATTAGGTCCAACAGGTATGGGAATATATAGTTTAATGATGCCAACATTTAGTCTATTAATAGCGTTTTCTCAATTTGGTTTTCCAATTTCAATAAGTAAATTAATAAGTGAAAGAAAAAGAAACAATTTCAAATTAATGGTATCTGTTATACCTATAACAATTACCATAAATATTATTTTAATCATATTTATGTTTATCTTTTCAAAACCAATTTCAATTTATCTATTGCACGAAAAAACTTGTTATTTAGGACTCGTTTGTATGGGTTTAACTTTGCCATTTATAAGTATGTCAAGTATCTTACGTGGATATTTCTTCGGTAAAGAACAAATGATACCCCACGTTTTAAGTAATGTTGTCGAAGACTTTGTAAGAATGGCTCTTATGTATTATGGTATTCCTTATTTTTTAGGTCTAGGAATGGATAAATGTATGGCATTTATGATTTTAACAAATGTAATAAGTGAAAGTATATCAATTATTGTTTTACTCCTATTTTTACCAAAAAAAATAGATTTAACATGTGTTTCCTTTAAAGCCGACAAAGAAAATATGAAAGACTTAATCAGTATTGGTTCAACTAGTACAAGTTCAAGATTAATTGGAAATATTGGTTATTTCCTTGAACCAATCATTTTAACTTCCCTACTTTTATATTCCGGTTACACCAAAAACTATATTATTACCGAATATGGTACAATTAATGGTTTTGTTATGCCTCTTTTATTATTGCCTTCTTTCTTTACAGGTGCGATCAGTCATGCTCTTCTTCCAAATATAAGCTATGCTTATTCTAATGGCATGACTAAAGTCGTTAAAAACAAACTAAAGCAATCAATTATTATTTCCCTTCTAGTTGGTATACCTATAACCATAATTTTTATGATTTTTCCAGATAAATTACTTAGTTTTTTATACAATACAACAAACGGAATAAATTATGTTAGATTTCTAGCAATTCCCTTTATTTTGCATTATATTCAAGCACCAATGTCTGCATCTCTTCAAGCAATAGGAAAAATGAAAGATTTACTACTTGGTACAATCATTGGAATTATTATCAAACTTTTAACTTTATCAATTTTTTCTCTTTTACATATAGGTTTATACGGTTTATTAATTAGTATTATAAGTGGAATTATATTTACAACAATATTTGATAGTTTACATTTAAGAAAGTATATAAAATAAAAGATGTTTTTGCATCTTTTATGCTATTAATACTATATCAACTTTATAATTTTAAATACAAAATTTTTTTATTAATATTTCAATAATTATTCCTTAATTTAAAATTAAAAAACATATAAGTTTAACCTATATGTTTATTTTACAACTATATTAACTAACTTTTTAGGAACAGTAATTACCTTTACAATTTCCTTACCATCTAAATTACTTTTTACATTAGGAATTGTTTTAGCAATCAGAGCCATTTCTTCATTAGTTAAATTAGAATCAACTGCAATTTTGCCCCTAACTTTACCATTTATTTGAACAACCATTTCATAAGTTTCGTCTTTTATTTTGCTCTCATCATATACAGGCCATTTAGAATAAGCAATAGTATCTTTTTCACCAAGTAAACTCCATAGTTCTTCTGTTATATGAGGAATAATCGGATTAATTAACTTTAAGAAATTTTTAGCATACTCTAAAGGATATACATCTTCTTTATACACAGCATTTATAAATATCATCATTTGTGAAATAGCTGTATTTATATTTAAACTCTCATAATCATTTGTTACTTTCTTAACAGTTTGATTATAAATCTTATCCAAATTGCTATTTTTTTCATCTTTAATTTTGTTAGTTTCTGTATATAATCTATATATTCTTTCAATAAACTTTCTAGCAGCCTCCACACCACTTGGATCCCAAGGCTTAGAAGCTTCAATTGGTCCCATAAACATTTCATATAATCTCAAGCTATCAGCGCCGTATGTTTTAACAATATCATCAGGATTAATTACATTACCCCTTGATTTAGACATTTTTTCATTATTTTCACCCAATATCATACCTTGATGAACTAATTTTTTGAAAGGTTCTTTATTTGTTATATAACCCTCATCATATAAGAAATGGTTCCAAAATCTTGAATATAATAAATGACCAACTGTATGTTCAGCACCACCAACATATAAATCAACTGGCATCCAATGGGAAGCTAAAGTTTTGTCAACAAACTCTTCATCATTATTTGGATCAATATATCTTAAATAATACCAACTTGAAGCCGCAGATGAAGGCATTGTACAAGTTTCCCTCACACCATCAACACCATTAATATTTACATTTTTCCAAGCAGTTGCATTATCTAAAGGTGGCTTACCATTTTTACCCTTATAATCTTCCATAACCGGTAATATTAAAGGTAATTCTTCATCTTTTAAAACATACTCTGTTCCATCATTCATATGAACAATCGGTACAGGTTCTCCCCAATATCTTTGACGTGCAAAGATCCAATCTCTTAAACGATAATTTACTTTTTTAGTTCCAATATTATTTTCTTCTAAATAAGTAAACATCTTATTAATAGCATCTTCTTTGTTTAAGCCATCTAAAAAGCCAGAATTAATATGAATACCATCACCAGTAAAAGCTTCAAACTCTATATTTCCGCCCTCTAAAACCGGAACGATATCAAGATTAAACTTCCGAGCAAAAGCATAATCTCTCTCATCATGAGCTGGAACAGCCATAATCGCTCCAGTTCCATAAGAAACTAAAACATAATCACTTATCCATATTGGTATTTTTTTATTTGTGACAGGATTAATTGCATAAGCTCCAGTAAATACACCTGTTTTGTCTTTATTTAAATCCGTTCTTTCTAGATCAGACTTTAAAGCACATTCTCTCTTATAATTTGCAACTTCTTCTTTCTTATCATCAGTTGTAATCTTATCAATAAGTTCATGTTCTGGTGACAAAACACAATATGTAGCACCAAACAAAGTATCACATCTTGTTGTAAATACTGTGAACTCATAATCAGTATCACTTACCTTAAACTTAACCTCAGCACCAATCGATTTGCCAATCCAATTTCTTTGCATTTCCTTTGTAGACTCTGGCCAATCAACTTCATTCAAACCATTAAGTAATTTTTCTGCATATTTAGGCATTTTCATTACCCATTGTCTCATGTTTTTTCGAACAACAGGAAAGCCTCCTCTTTCAGATTTGCCATCAATTATTTCATCATTTGCAAGGACTGTACCAAGTTCTTCACACCAATTTACTGGCATATAGGTACATTCAGCTAAACCCTTTAAATACATTTGTTTAAAAATCCATTGTGTCCATTTATAATACGATGGATCACTAGTTGAAATAGCTCTATCCCAATCATAAGATAAACCAAGTGCTTTCATTTGTTTAGTAAAATGTTCAATATTTTTTTGAGTAAACTCACCTGGATGATTACCTGTTTTTATAGCATATTGTTCAGCAGGTAAACCAAACGAATCAAATCCCATTGGATGAAGAACATTAAAGCCTTGCATTCTCTTCATACGCGCGACTATATCAGTTGCAGTATAACCTTCTGGATGTCCTACGTGTAAACCCTCACCAGAAGGATATGGAAACATATCTAAGCAATAATATTTTGGTTTTGAAAAATCATAAATATCTGTTTTAAATGTCTTATTCTTTTCCCAATATTCTTGCCATTTTTTTTCTAATTGTTCATGATTATACATAATTTTTCTCCTTACTATAAAAAGCACTACAATATAAGGACGATTATTACCGCGGTACCACCTTATTTCATAATGCTATGCTTCTTTATAATTTTAACGCTCTTTCAGCGATTCAATCTAGAAAACAAGTTCATAAGTGCTATTTATTGATTTCCATCAACCATCAACTTTCTATAAAACTTTCCTTATTACTACTTTTTCCGTCTTTTTGAATATATACATATGTTACCATATTTTTTTTTATTAATCAATAGTTATTTTATAAATGGTATTAATTATTTTTATTAACATATATTTTAATAGGTGAAATTATGAATTATTTAAAAAAAATAGGTATTTCTATAGGAATCGGTTTAGGTATAACGTTAGTTCTTACATTTTTAAACACTCTACTTAATTATGTAGAATTATATAGTTATAACATTTATACAATAATTGAATTTATCATTTTACTTCTATGTTCATTCATAACAGGATTTATAAACGGGAAAAAATCTCTCAAAAACGGATGGTTAGAAGGATTAAAATTAAGTTTAATAATTATTGTATTACTTATAATATTCAATCTAATATTTGGCTTTATTTTTAATTTTAAAAGTGTTATTTTTTATCTAATTATTATTGTTTCCAATATAATTGGTAGTATGTTTGGGATCCAAAGAAAAGGCTAAATCTTGCTTATAACTTTTAGCCTTTTTATTATTTTCTTTTCTATTCTCGATATATATGATTGACTTATATTAAGTAGCTCAGCAACATCCTTTTGCGTCATTTCCTTATTACCAAATAAACCATATCTTAAAATCATTATTTTTTTATCTCTTCCCTTTAATTTTGCAATTTCTTCATAAAGAGCCTTGCGATCATTTTCATCTTCAATTCCTTTAGTAACAATATCACTATCAGTTCCAATAACATCTTCAAGATGAAGTTCATTTCCCTCAGCATCATAACTTAAACTATCTTCTAAACTAATTTCACCTTTTCTCCTCTTATTTTTTCTTAAATACATTAATATTTCATTATCAATACATCTTGATGCATAGGTAGCAAGTTTTATATTTTTATCAAGCTTATATGTATTAACGCCCTTAATTAAACCAATCGTTCCAATACTTACAAGATCTTCTAAATCAACACCTGTATTTTCATACTTTTTTGATAAAAACACAACTAGCCTTAAATTATGTTCAATAAGTTTACTCTTAGCATCATTATTACCCTCCATATTTAAAAGGACAAGTCTTTCTTCCTCAGCCCTCGATAAAGGCTCTGGTAATTTATCAGTACTTCCAACAAAATAGATTCCCTCTTTTTTAAATATTTTTAATATTATGTTTATTATTTTTTTTAGCATATTCCCTCCATTTTATTATTTAATAAACAATCAACTCCATCAATACATAATGAATCTATAATACCTACATATACATCATATGTTCTATTTTTGTATATTACTTTACCTTGAGTACATTTTAACGCACTTTCACCAGAAGCTGTACTATAAGGAACAACTATAAAATTTTTAAAATTAAGTTTTCTATTTACTAATATTATTGGTTTAGAAAAATATGGATCTTTTAAATTATTACCAGTATCTTTAAACCCATTTAAATCATATGTTTTGTTATCAATTTCTAATTTTATTTTATATATATTATTAGTTATTTGTTTTAATGACCTTGTTTCTTTTATATAAATATATATAATAATTGGTGATGAAATAAGTAAAAATATATAATTGATACTTAAACCCTTAAAATAAAATACTAAACCAGTATTTTTATAAGAAAACGCACAGCTTAGGTAGTATAAAAAACCTCCTAAAATAATACTTATCGTATATAAGAACAACATATTTTTTAAAAAATATTTTACGCTTTTAAAACCAAAACTTATTAATACCATTATTATACTTATTATAATTTTAAGTAAAAATAATTGAAAACTTGTTATTTTAATAAACAAAAATAGAATACTAAGACTTCCTATAAATGCTCCAAACGACAATCTATTAAAACTTGTTTTTCTCTTTAAAACAATTGATGTAGAAAGAAGTATTAATAGATCAAACGAAAAATTAATAAACAAAACAACATCAACATATATTTTCATTTAATCACCAAAACAATTATAAAACATAAACAATAAAAAAAATGTCATTTTAAAAGAAAGCCGTAACCATACGAGCTTTCGTGTACAATATGTACAATATATTATATTTTTTTAATTACTAAATAGTACAAAAAATCCCTTAAAAAAGGGATTTTTCTAAATTACATTTTTTGATCTAGCATTGCATTCATTTTATTCATAAGTGGTTCTTTATACTTCTGATATGCTAGTACTGATGCTCCGCCTACCATCATAAGCATCAAACTTTTCATCATTTTCATATATTCATCCTCCAAAAAATGTAGTACCTTATTGGTACATTATTATTATGGATAAATATTTATTTTTTATTCAAAACATTCAATAATTAAATTTTTTAAATTAGTTTTTCTTTCTGTTCCATAATTTGATGACGCTGCTATTTGTAAAGCTTCCGGATCACCTAATAAAACTAATTTCTTTTTAGCACGTGTTATTCCAGTATAAACTAATTTTCTATATAACATTCTATTATAGTTTTTTATTATTGGAATTATAACAAATTCAAATTCTCCACCTTGAGATTTATGAATTGAAATCGCGAATCCATGTTTAATTTTAATTAAATCTTTCGGCAAATATTTAACAACATTTCCATCAAAATCAACATATATTTCTGTTTTACCCGAAGCACTAAAAGGTGGATGAACAATATCTTTTAATATTCCTATATCACCATTAAAAACATTTTCATCTGGCATATTTACAAGTTCTAGTATTTTATCATTTACTCTATATATTATATTTGATATTTTAATTTCTTTTTTATCATCACTTTTAGGATTAAAAACTTCCTGCAATGTTGCATTTAAATTATCAATACCATTTTCTCCCTTATACATTGGAGCCATAACTTGAACTCTTTTATAATCATATCCGTGTTTTATAAGATCAATACAAATATTTCTAATTGATTCCGTTATATATGGTGAATTACACTTTAAAAAGCGATAATCAGTATAATCTTTAAAGGAATCTTCTGATAAATTATTTTCTTTAATTTCTTTTGCTAAAATATTAATATAAGATGATTTATCTTGTCTATAAAGATACTCAAGTTTAATAGTTTCTATCTTACCACTTTCAATCAAATCTTTCAAAATAAGACCAGGACCAACTGATGGTAATTGATCATAATCACCAACAAGAATTAATTTAATATTACTAGTTAATCCTCTAAGTAAACTACTAAATAGATTAATATCAATCATACTTGATTCATCAACTATAATAAGTTTACTTTTATCTTTATTATTTTCACAAACAGCAAAAGTATTATTTTCTTTATTCCATTTTAAAAATCTATGAATTGTTGAAGCCGGATATAAAGTTGTTTCACTCATTCTCTTACTAGCTCTACCAGTAGGCGCAAGTAAAGCAAGATCATGAATTAAAGCATCATATGATAATTTATTTAATCTTTTATAAAGGGCAACAATTGCTTTTATAATTGTTGTTTTACCTGTTCCTGGTCCACCAGTTATAATTAGTAAATTCTTCTCTAAAGCCTTTTTAATTGCTTCTTTTTGAAGTTCATTATAAGAAATACCATTTTCCATTTCCAAGTTTTCAATTTCTTTATCTAATTTTTTATAAACTGTTTTAGAATTCATTTTTATTTTTTTTAGTTTTCTTACAATGTCTTCTTCTCTTAAATACATATCTTTTAAATAATACATTTCATCAACTATTTCAATTTTATCTTCATCTTGTAATTCTTCAAATATTTGATCAAATTCACTTTCAGCAAATTCTATATTTAAATACTTTTGTGTTTCTTTAATAATACTTTCCTTATCAAGATATGTATTACCTGTTTCATATATTAGTTCATTAATTATATAAAATGTGCAAGCTTTAACTCTTCTTATATCATCATCTTCTATATGAAGTCTATTTCTTAAAAAATCAACTTTTGTAAAAGTTATTTCATCATTTATTATGCTATATATATCATTTTCTATAACATTAATTGTATTAGCCTTATATTCGTGATATATACTTAAAGCATCTTTCATATTAAAACCTAAATCACATAAATATACAACATCTTCGTGTGATTCTGTATTATTTTTTAATATTTCATATATTTGATTAGCGCGTTCCACCGATAACTTAGGAATACCATATAATACTTCTACATTATTTATTATCTTGTTAATAGCATCCAATCCTAAATGATCAACGATAGCAGTTGCAAGTTTTTCACCGACTTTCGGAAATAAATCACTTGATAAAAAAGTTATAATTCCTTCTTTATCATTGGGCATTATTTTTTCATATTTTTTGGAATCAAACTGAAAACCATATTTTGGGTGTTCAATAGCATCACCATAAAATATATAGTTTTCATCTTCTTTTAAATCATCAAAATAACCCGTTATTGTAATAGATTTACCAGTATATTCTTCTACCTCTTCATCATTTGTTTCTTTTACTTTAATTAACCCAATAGTATAACCTTTATCTGATTGATAGATTGTTTTTTTATATATACCTTTGACATAATTATTCATAATCTTCCCCTATACAATAAGGATACTTAGTTGAAGTAATTTTTGTTTTAATTATTTTATGAAGATTAGAACTACTTCCTTTACATTTAACTAAAACATAATCATCTGTATGACCTACTAAGTAATTATCTTTAAATACTTCCGGTAAAAATCGTACTTCTTTCCCTATATGTTTATCTAAAAAGTTTTGTTCTAGTTCTTTTGATAATTCTAATAATGTATGCGCTCTTTGTTTTTTAATTTCTGGGCTTAAATCCTTTAATTCAGCAGATGGTGTACCTTCTCTTTTTGAATACGGAAAAACATGAACCTTACCAAATGCTAATTTTTTTATATTTTCAAGAGTTTCTTTAAAGTTTTCTTCTGTTTCTGTTGGAAAGCCTACAATTACATCAGTTGTTATATTCATATTTGGTCTTATTTGTTTAATTGTTTTTATCTTATCATAAAAATAAGCCATATCATATTTTCGATTCATATCTTTTAAAACTTTATCACATCCTGTTTGTAAAGGTATATGAATATGATTAACTATTTTTGGATTATTTTTTAAAACCTCTAAAAACTCATCATCTAATTCTGTTATTTCAATTGATGATATTCTTACTCTTTCAACTTCTTTAATATCACATATTAAATCTAATAAATAAGCAAGTCTTTTTCCGGCGCAATTGTAGTGACCTGTATGAATACCTGTTAAAACAATTTCCTTATGACCATTATTAACTAAATGTTTAACCTCTTCAAGAATACTTGCAATATCACGTGAACGAACACTTCCTCTTGTATATGGAATTATGCAATAAGAACAAAAATTTTCACAGCCATCTTCTACTTTTACAAATGCTCTTGTTTGATCAAAATTTTCTAGCATCATATTTTCAAATGGAATATTATTTAATTCTTTAATATCAATTATTTGTATTTGATTTTCTAAATATTCTTTAATATAATCATATATTTTACTTTTATTAGCATTACCAAGTACAATTTTAACATTATCCATATCTTTAACAAGATCTGGTCTTATCTGACTTGTACATCCAACAACAGCAACAATTTTATCTTTGAATCTTCTAATCATTTTTAAAGATTTTTTTAAAGCAACATCCGTTACTGAACAAGTATTAACAATAACAATATCAGCATTTTCTGGTTCAGTTAAAGTTAAACCATTTCTTATTAAACTTTCTGTCATTATATTTGATTCATATGTATTTACTTTGCATCCCAAATTACATACATAAAACTTCATACTATTCCTCCCTTTTAAATAATTATTATAACACAGGTTAAGAAAAAAACCTATAATTTATAGGTTGCTTCTAAAATCTTTTAATGACTTTAAAAAATCTTCATCTTGTACATCAGGTGCTTTTGTTTTGTAACTTTCTTCTGATGGTTCACGATTTATTCTACCAAGTGGTGAAATGGCTTCCGTTTTATGAAACTTTCTTGAATCATCATATGGCCTTTCAAACTGTTTTTCATCTATCTTTTTTTCTTCTACATATCTTACTTCGCTTTTTACATCTACAGGTTTTACTTTATTTTGAGCATCAAAGTCAAGTTCTTCTTGCACCTCTTTTTTAGCCTTTACAGCATTAAGTAATTCTGTATAACTTATAATTGCATTTTCTTCTTGTTCATCTTCATAATCAGCAACTTTTTCAGTTAAATCTTTAGCCTTTTCTTGCATTGAAGAAATAATTTCAATTACTTCAGTTTGTTCTCTTGTTTGTTCTAGTTCAGGCTCTTCCTTTATTTCTTGAGTGGGTTCAATTACATCAAGATTTATAACTGGTTCTTCTATTTTTAAAGGTTCTTCCTTCAAAGGTTCTTCTTTTAAATCTTCTTTAATTACAACATTTTCTATTTTTTCCTCATTCTTTTTCTTTCCAAAAATAGTTATACCTATCAAAACTAAAACCGCAACTATTAGTAAAATTACTAAAACTATCAATATCTTATCCATTTTTTCACTCCATAAACTCATAATCAATATAACTAAGAACGCACAAAGGAGCCGTTTCGGCGCGCAAAATGGTTGGCCCTAGGCTTGTTCTTAAGTAACCAAAAGATACTAATTTTTCTTCTTCTTTTGGATCAAGTCCTCCTTCGGGACCGACTACTATATTTATTTTACCACAATTAAAATCATTTTTCAAAGTGTTTTTGAAACTTTTAGCGAGTTTTGTCGAACAAACAATTTTTAATCCCTCTTCATTTTCCAAATCCTTTAATTTATATAGTCCTTTAATTAGCGGAATATTTGTTCGATGAGATTGTTCACTTGCTTCTTTACAGATCTTTGACCATCTATTTACTTTTTTATTATATTTTTCCCCATCTAATTTAATCTTACTTCGAACAGCTTCATATATATGGATTTCATCAACACCTAATTCAGTTGATTTTTGCAAAATATAATCCATTTTTTGTTCGATTAGTAATGGTATTATCATTATTGTATATGGCTTATTTGTTTTTAGACTTTCTTTTTTTTCAATAATTTTTACGTTTAAAGGATCAAGTGATTCTATTTTAGCCTTATATAATTCACCATTATACACACATTCTATAATTTCATCTATATTCATTCGCATTACATTTTTTATATGATGAATATCACTACTTTCAAATATTACTCTTTCATTTTCTATATTTTTTACAAAGTATCTTTGCATTCATATCACCAAAACAATTTTACCAAAAAGTACAAAAAAAGTCTATCATTGATAGAACTTTATTTTATAAATTGCACTAATTCATCTTTGTCTATATACCCTGTATGTCTTTTAATTAATTCACCTTTTTCAAAAACTAACAATGTAGGTATACTCATTATATCAAATTGTCTTGGTAATGATTCTATTTCATCAATATCAACTTTGATAAATGTTATTTTCTCTAGTTCATTTGAAACTTCTTCAACAATAGGCGCAAGCATTTTACAAGGACCACACCAATTTGCAAAGAAATCTACAACAACTTTATCATTCATTATTTCACGATTGAATTCTTCTTCTGTTTTAATTAATTTAACCATAATATCACCTATAATTCTTTAATATTTCTTCAATATCTTCTATTTTTAATTTATTCCTTTCTACTAATTTATCAACTGATTTAACATCAATTATTTTATAATCCAATAATACAACTAAAGCTTCTTTATTAAATTCAGTAGAATTATTAGCTTTATCATATTTATCTTTTAATTCAACAAAATCATTTAATGTCTTAGTTACTTCTGATGTATAATTTGATAGTATTGGTGTATGTTCAAGTATTTTAACTGCGTATCTAGAATCTCTTAATGATTTTATATCAAAAAATGGTAAACTTACTACATAAAGAACAACAAATACTAAGAAAAAATATTCGATTGCACCAACCACGGCACCTAGTATTTTTGATGGAATACCTAAAATAACAGTAAATTCTAAGATTTTTTCAATTAATTTAGCCGCAAATAAAACTAATTTTAATATTATACTAAATACAGCAACTAAAATCAAAAATGCAATTACTTCATATAAAAGAATATTAATAACCGTTACACCTTTTAAAATTCCCCAAAAATTAAAGAACGGCAAATGTTCATACATCCAAAGTGATAATGGATTTTTTAGCATAAATGCAAGAATTATTACAAGTAAAAAACCAACTAATGAAACCGTTTGCCTTATAACACCATTTTTAAAGCCAACTACTGCTCCCATTAAAATAATTAAAATTATTATTGCATCTATTATATTCATAATATTATCATACCCTTCTTTTTTAATTATATTATATTTTTAATTAAAAATAAATGATTTTGTTTAAAAAAAAGAAAAAAGTGTCCACTATTGAACACTTTATCCATTAATTTGTTTTGCTACTTCTTCAGCAAAGTTTTCTTCTCTTTTTTCCATTCCTTCGCCTACTTCATAACGAACCATTTCTTTAATAGAGCCACCATTGTTTTTAACATATGTTTTTACATTGATATCTCCATCTAAAATAAATTCTTGTTCTTCTAAACAAATCTCTTTATAAAACTTTTGAAGTCTTCCTTGAACCATTTTTTCAGCAATTTCAGCAGGTTTTCCTTCATTCATTGCTTGTTCTTTTAATACTTCAGCTTCACGAGCTACTACTTCTTCAGGAACATCGCTAATTCTAACATAACTTGGACGCATTGATGCAGCTTGCATTGATACGTGTTTTGCTACTTCTTCATTTGTTCCCTCAAGAACTGTTAATACAGCTATTCTTCCTCCGTGAATATAACTACCGAATACTTCATTATCGCATTTAGTTAATTTAGCGAATCTTCTTAGAGATAATTTTTCTCCAATCTTTGCAGTTTTATTGATTATTAAATCTTCAACTGTTTCACCATTAACTGTCAATTTTAATGCATCTTCTACAGTTTCTGGATTGCCATTCATAATACTTGTTAAAATATCATTTACTAATCCTGTGAACTCAGCATTCTTTGCAACGAAATCTGTTTCTGAGTTTACTTCTACGATTACAGCTGAATTACCTTCAACTAAGATATCAGCACGGCCTTCTGCCGCAATGCGACTTGCTTTTTTGGCAGCCTTAGATATTCCTTTTTCACGTAGCCAGTCAACAGCTTTATCTTTATCGCCTTCACAGGCTTCTAATGCTTTTTTACAGTCAAGCATTCCTGCACCTGTAAGTTCACGCAATTCTTTTACTAAACTTGCACTTATCATGACTTTCCTCCTATTTTAATGCATCAATTAATTCAGACTTCTTCATAGTTGAATAACCTTTGATTTCTTTTTCTTTTGCCATTTCGCGTAATTCACCAACTGTTTTAGATTCTAAACTTTTTTCGGCTTTTTCTTCTTTAGTTTCTTTTACAGCTTTTACTTCTTCTTTAACTTCTACTTTGGCTTTAGTTTCTTCTTTTTTTACTTCTTTTTTATCTTCTTTTTTTACTTCTTTTGCTGGTTTGAAGTTCTTTTTCTCGCGTTTAAATTTTCTATTTGCATTATTTAATTCTCTATCACTTCTTAGTGATTCTTCCATTGCTTCTTTAGCATCTTTTTCAGCTTCTTCTTTTGAAGGAACTGTGAATTCTACTACTTCTAATCCTTGTGCTTCGCAAATTGCATTTGCAAAAATACTTACGATTAATTTTACTGCTCTGATTGCATCATCATTTGCAGGTATTACATAATCTACCATATCAGGATCACAGTTAGTATCAACAATTCCGAATACAGGAATATTTAATTTTCTTGCTTCGTTAATTGCATTAAATTCTTTTGATGGATCAACTATGAATAAAGCATTTGGTAACTTATTCATTTCTCTAATACCGCATAGAAGTTTATTTAATTTATCATATTCTTTCTTTAATTTAATAACTTCTTTTTTAGGTAGTATTTCGAATGTTCCATTCTTTTCCATTTCTTCAATTTGTTCTAAGCGTCTTACTCTGTTTCTAATAGTTCTGAAGTTTGTTAATGTTCCTCCTAACCATCTTTCTGTAACATAATAAGAGTTAGATCTTACTGCTTCATCATGAATTGCTTCACTAGCTTGTTTTCTTGTTCCAACAAATAAAACTTTTCCATCATTTGCAGCAATTGCTTTCATTGCTTCATATGCTTCATCAATTTTCTTTGCTGTTTTTTGCAAATCGATAATATAAATATCGTCACGAGAAGAAAAGATATATTCTTTCATTTTTGGATTCCATCTTTTTGTTTGATGACCAAAATGAACTCCAGCTTCTAATAATAAATTAGTTGAAACTACTGACATATTCTTTCCTCCTTTTGTTTTTCTTCCGACTATCTCATCTTCAAGCATCACTCATTATGAGCACTAGACACTTAAATCAATAAATCGTGCTTATTTGAAAAAGCCATATAAATAATACCATAATTATATATTATTGTAAAGACAAAGTTGTTAAAAAATTATACAAAAAAAGGCACGCTTTTACCTACGCCTTTTACTTCTATAATTTCTTACTTCTGTATTTTCTTCATCAAGACCAATTTGTACAATTTCCTCGGTCTTGCGCCACAAATTACTTACATCTACACTATTAGTATTTTGAACATGTTTTATATAGTTATCTTTCATTCTTTGTAGTTTTGCATATTCTCTTAAAAGTTCGATTTGCTTTCTTTCAATTTCATTAATTTTAGATACAGATAAAAGTGTGTCTTCTGATAAATTATACCTACTTTTAGATTCACCATATAAATTAATTCTTCTGTGACAATACGGACAAGTTACCTCGAGTTCAAAATTATCTCTTCTTTCAAACTTAGATATTTCGCTCGTGTCTAAATTAAACTCTCTATTACAATATGAACAATATTCTTTCATTTTTTTATTCCCCCTTAACTATATTAATTGTATATTATTTTTATATTTTCGTCAAATTAAAAGAAACTAATTTTAGTTTCTTTCAATTTCAAGATATACTTCATGGCCGTTTATATCAAACTTATCATTAATATTATCTTTTTCTTTTATATCAAGAGATAATGTTTCATTCATAATATATTCTTTATAATTTTTAATTGCTTCTTTTATTTCATCGTCCGCACTAAAATATAAATTTATTCTTTCAACAATATCTAAATTTTGATTTTTTCTTTCCTGTTGAACTTTGGAAACAATTTCACGAGCATATCCTTCATCAATTAAGTCTTTTGTTAAAACAGTATTAAGAATTATATACTTGTTATCTTCGGCTGAAACATCAAATCCTTCTTTTGAATTAACTTTAATTTCAACTAAATCACTTGAAAGTGTAAATTCATCATCACCTATTTTAATTTTTGCGCCATCTATAGTTTTAGGATCAAAATCATATAGCATATTCGCAAACTCTTTAATTTTAGGTCCAAATATTGGTCCAGCTACTTTAAAGTTTGGTTTAACAACATATGTCATATATTCACTTGCATCATCAATAAACTTAACTTCTTTAACATTTAACTCTTCTTCAATCAATTCAACCATATCACCTATTAATGATTTATATTTTACATCAATTAAAACTTCACTTATCGGTTGTCTTACTTTAATTTTAGCATTTTCTCTAGCTTCTCTACCAAGGCCAACCAATGTTCTAACTAAATCCATTCTTTCTTCAATATGTTCATTTATTAAACTTTCATTGCATTCAGGGAACATTTCTAAATGAACAGATTCTTTATTAGTTAATTTGCGATATATTTCTTCGCTTGTAAAAGGTGAAATAGGCGCAAGTAATTTAGTTAAGCCAAGAAGAACTTCATATGTGGTTTTATATACAGCCATTTTATCAGTATCAAGTGTACTACTCCAAAATCTTCTTCTATTTCTTCTTATATACCAATTTGATAAATCTTCACTTACGAATTCTGTTAAAGCCTTAGTTACTTTATTTAAATCATATGCTTCATAACTTTCAGTCACATATTTCACTAATTTTTCATATTTTGACAATAACCATTTATCTATTTCTGCTCTCTTTTCATATTCAACTTCAAATGTTCTTGGATCAATATTGTCTGCGCAAGCATAAATTGCAAAGAAATTATAAGTATTTTTTAAAGTATTAAAGAACTTAGATATTACTTCTGTTATACCTTTATAATCAAACTTAAGTGGTGTCCAGGTTGGAGATGCATATGGAATATAAAATCTTACAGCATCAGCTCCGTATTTTTCCATTGTTGTAAATGGCTCAACAATATTTCCTTTTGATTTACTCATCTTAACACCGTTTGCATCAAGTAAAAGTTCATTAACCAAAACATTTTTATAAGGTGCTTTTCCCATTACAAATGTTGATATTACAAGTAAAACATAGAACCAACCTCTTGTTTGATCTATTCCTTCTGCTATAAAATCAGCTGGGAATTGTTCTTCAAATAATTTTAAATTCTCAAATGGGTAATGATATTGTGCGAATGGCATTGATCCTGAATCAAACCAACAATCTATTACTTCTGGTGTTCTTGACATTAAACCATTACATTTTGGACATCTAATATGGATTTCATCAACAAATGGTCTATGAAGTTCAATTGTATCGATTTTTTCAACTGCAAGTTCTTTTAATTCTTCTCTTGAACCAATCATATGAGTATGACCACAAGCACATTTCCATAATGGAAGTGGTGTTCCCCAATATCTTGTCCTTGATATTGCCCAATCATTCATATTTTCTAACCAGTTACCAAATCTTTTTTCGCCGACAAATTTAGGATACCAATTTACCTTATTATTTTCATTAATTATTTTATCTTTTAATTCAGTTACTTTTAAATAATAACTTGGTTTAGCATAATACAATAGTGGTGTTGAGCATCTCCAACAATGTGGATAGCTATGTGTCATTTTAATTTTTTTGAATAATTTATCATTTGTTTTTAGATATTTTATTATTTCAATATCAGCATCAAAGACAACCATTCCCTTCCAAGGGCCTTCGGTATATTTGCCATCTTCACCAACAGAACATAATACTGGTAAATTATACTTTCTTCCAACATTATAGTCATCTTGGCCAAAAGCAGGCGCGATATGTACTATTCCTGTTCCATCACTCATTGTTACATAATCATCACAAGTTACAAAGAAAGCTTTCCTATCAGGCTTCACAAATGGCAATAATTGTTCATATTCAACAAATTCAAGATCTTTTCCTTTGTATTCTTCTAATACTTCATAATCATTTCCTAATATGTTATTCGCTAAAGCTTTAGCAACAATAAAATTGTATCCTTGACTAGATGCTTTAATATATGTCTCATTTGGATTAACACAAAGTGCTACGTTATTCATTAAAGTCCAAGGTGTAGTTGTCCATACTAAGAAGTATGTATCTTCATCTTTTCTTTTCATTGGTACAATTACTGTATCAACTGTTATATCTTTATAACCTTGTGCAACTTCATGACTAGCAAGACCTGTTCCACATCTTGTACAATATGGTAATATTTTATGGCCTTCATAAAATAAGCCTTCATCAAAGAATTTCTTTAAAATCCACCATTCAGTTTCAATGTAATCATTATTATATGTTACATATGGATGTTTAGTATCAATAAATTGACCCATTTTATCAGTCAAATCGGTAAATGCTTTTTCATTAGCTCGTACTGCTTCACGGCATTTTTCATTAAACTCTTTTATGCCATATTTTTCAATATCTTTTTTACCACTAAAACCCAATTCTTTTTCAACTTGCAATTCAACAGGTAAACCATGAGTATCCCATCCAACTTTTCTAACAACACGGTAACCCTTCATGTTTTTATACTTACAAAAAGTATCTTTTATGAATTTTCCGATCATATGATGAAGTCCTGGAAAACCATTAGCAGTTGCTGGTCCATCATAAAATACAAAGTTTGGAGCATCTTTTCTTTCTTCCATACATTTGTTTAGTATATCAATTTTTTTCCAATATTCTAGTGTTTCTTCTTCAGTTAATTTAACTTCTTTTTTTTCTAGTTCTTCAAATAATTTCATAATTCCCTCCTAATATAGCAAAAAAGAATGGTACAAGGAGTCTATAAAGACGGTACCATCCTTTTGTTTATCTTATTTCCATAACGCTTTTTTAAGCGTCTTAAGTTTCCTTAAGCTCATCCAAAGTGATCCACAATTAGTCTTAAATGTTGATTTTCACCATTATTCAACTCTCTAATATTTAAGTAGCCTAATGTCGTCTTTTTCATTTGATTTATTGTTTATTATAATTTGTTTTATTTATTTTGTCAATACGTTATAGAAATATAACATAACTATAATATAAAACAAATATCATTATCATTATTATTCCTTCCATTCGGGAAATACTTCTTTCGGATTTTGAAAAGAAATATAAAATAATTGTTGATAATACAAGCACTCCCATATCAATTAAACCAAAACCATAAGCAATTATATCACCAAATATAAGAACCGGTAATCCTAAAACAATACATATATTAAATATATTTGTTCCAACAATATTTTCGATTGTAAAATCAAAATCACCTTTTTTAACAGTAATAATTGAAGTTACTAATTCTGGTAAAGATGTTCCAATACCAATTATAACCATTCCTATTACTTTATCTGATATTCCAACTGCTTTAGCAAGAATACTTGATATTTCAACTACTTGATCAGCATTAACTAACAAAACAGCTAAGCCAATCAAACCATATACTATAGTCATAGGTTTACTGAACTTCGGAACCGAACATTCGGTATCTTTTAGTCTGTGTGTACTTATTACTTCTTTTAAATAATAGACGAATAAACAGAAAAGTAAAACAAGTATTATGCCATCGCTTCGTGAAATGATATTAGCATAAGCTGTGTCTGAGAGTTGCAAATCACAAAATAGTACAGCAAATGTCATTGTTATTAATATTAGCATTGGTATTTCTTTTTTTGTAGTTGTTCCTTTTATTTTTATTGGATGTACCATTGCCGCAATACCAAGTACTAATAAAACATTTACGATATTTGCGCCTATTACGTTTGAAAGTGTTAATACACCATTACCTGCAATTTGACTTGTAAAAGATATTGCTAGTTCTGGTGAACTTGTTCCAAATGCTACAACTGTTAATGCAATTATAAAAGTTGGAACTTTTAAATAGCTTGCAAGTGATGACATTGCATCTACAAAAAGATCAGCACTTTTAACAACACCATATAGGGCAAGCCCTAAAAGAATTATCAAAAAAATTATCATACTAATTCCTTTATAACTCTATTTTTTCGATGTCATTTACAATATCAAGTTGTGTTTCTAATATATCTTTCAACTTATGCTTAAATACATTAACGTTTCTTCTTATCATTGCTGCATCTCTTTCAGCTTTTTCTGCTTCTAATAAAGCTTCATTTATTATTCTATTAGCATTCTTTTTTGCTTCTTCAATAATAATTTCTCTTTCATTATATGCCGATTCCTTCATTTGATCACAAGCTTTTTGTGAATATAGTAAAGCATTTTGCAAAGTAGATTCCATTTTTTCATATTGCTCTAACTTTGTTTTCAATACTATTATATCTTCTTTTGAACCAACACTTTCATATTCCTTTAGTTTTTGAACTTTTTGTTTTATATCTTCATTATCTATTTCACTAAGGGATTTTTGTAACTCTGCAATTTTTGCTTCTTTTTGCTTATTTTCAGTCATCATTTCTTCGACTTTTCTTATTACTTTATCTAAAAATCTATTTACCTCTTCGATGTTATATCCGTCTTGTGAATGACTAAATCCTTTCATTCAAATCACCTTACCATTCGGTTTCTATTCCATCTTTATTTTCGTCTTTATCCTCAGTTATTTTTCCTTCAACATTCATATTTCTTGGTGTACATAAGAAAATTCCGTTTCCAATTTTTTGCATATCTCCGCCAATTGCGTAGATTGTCCCGCTCAAAAAGTCAACAATTCTCTTTCCTTGATCTGCGGTAACTCTTTGTAAATTAACAACTACACTATTACGCATCTTTAAATAATCACTTATCTGTACTGATTCCGAATATGCCCTTGGTTCAACTAGAATCATCTTCGTTTTACCATCATTGGTCTCTAAAGCTTCATCTTCAGTAACATTGTAATATTCGTCAACAGATTCAGCTGTCATTTTATTGCTTTCATCAGTTGTTGAAAATATTTTTTTTATATTTATACCCATTTACTATCCTCCTAATTTCTCTATAATAATTTTAACACATATTGTTTTATATTTCAAATGTTATTTTAATTTTTTTATATAATTATGAGGATTTATTTATGAAGTTTAGTTTCTACTACGTAATTTTTTCATAATTACTTGATAGACATCAATTCCGATTGGTGCGATCGTACTACTTATTCCTTTATTTTTATAAAGTTTTATTTATTTTTTTTATTTTTATTTATTTTTAATATTTTTATTTATATTTTTCTATTTTGACACTTTAGTTTACATTTTTTCTATATTTTACAATATGCATTACTTATTTTTCTTCTAATTGCCGATCCAAATGCTTGTCCTATTTCAAAAAAAACATTTACATATCTAATGAATGAGTTCAAAATACTACCATTCCAGCTTAATGCTCCTCCACATATCATTTGCATTTCATTTTTACTTATTTTTTTCATATTTACCCCCTACAGGTTAATGGTCTTATATATCCATCAACAAGTCCTATTAGAAAAGTTATAAATGAGCCTATTCCGATTATTGTTCCAAGTGATAGACCCCCTCCTGTTATTTGTTTCATTTCATTTTCTCTTAATTCAATCATACTATTCCTCCTTTTATCATTTTTATGATTTGCATTAATATTTGTGTTTTTCCTTTTATAAATTTTAGATTAATTATTTTATCTTCTGTCTTATAATCGCCTTTTATTGTTAGCATTTTGTAATTGATATTATTATCCATATAATAATCATCACTTACTTCTTCTATTTCATAATCATATGTTTTATTTTGATATATTACTTTTTTAGGAAGGTTTACTATATCTTCTTCTTTAATTAGTATTTTTGTTTTATTGTTTTCATTTAATCCAACATAATTTAATTCATCATCATATTTTTTTAATAAAACAATTAAAATTAGAAATATAAGTAAAAATATAAATACTAGCCAATAATTAATTATTTTTTTGTTTTGTATTATACGTGGAAACATCTTTTATTATTTTTCCTTTCTTCATTTCTATCATTCTATCGAATAAATCCATATTATCTATTCGATGTGATATAAATATTATTGTTGCATTTGTTTTTAAAATATTTTTGAGGATTTTTCTTTCTAAGTTTATATCAACAGCACTTAATCCTTCATCAATTATGATAATGTTTGCTTTTCTAAGTAAAGTACGGGCTAAAACAATTCGCATTTTTTCACCACCTGAAAGATTGAATCCATTTTCTTCAATTAGCATTTTATATCCATTTTCTTTCATTACATCATTAACGCTTACATCATTTACAACTTTTTCTATTTCTTCATCTACTATATTACTATCAAGTTTCAAGTTTTCATATAAAGTTGTTGTAAAAAGATTTTCATTTTGTGATATATAACTTATTTTATTATTTATTTCATTATTACTGATATTATTTATGTCTATTCCATCAATTTTTATTTGATTAACTCCTACCTTATAGTATTTCATTAATAATTTAAATAATGTACTTTTTCCAGATCCACTTTCTCCTATTACTATTATTTTTTGATTATTTTTAATTTCTAAATTAATATTTTTTAAAATATTCTTATAATCATAAGAAAAGTTAAGATTAGTTATTTTAATATTCCCTTTAGTTATTTTACCATTAACATCATCTTCTTCGTAATAGTAAAGATCTATTATTCTTTTTATTGCTGATTTCATTTCGTTTATATTTATATTGGAATCAATTATTGTTTTTAAAGGTTCTAACATATACCCATATAAATAGTTAAATGTAATTAAACCTCCTATTGTTAATTCTTTATTTTTTATCATTCCTGCTCCTAAATATAGTATTAATATATTAAATACTACACTTATTAGATTTTTAAATAATTGTTCTATTTCTTTAACATCATTTAGGTTCAAATATTTATAACTTAATTCTCTTAATTTGTTTTTGTAATTTTTAAGTACATATTTATAAAGATTTATTCCTTTTACCGTATTATATGCAGTTACTGTTTCTGTTAAATAGCTTAATTCACTGGATTTAATGCTTTGCAGTTCAACTATTTTTTCTTTAAAATAATGATTAAATATAAATGTTAACAATCCATAAAGTCCTATATTTATTATTGCAAGTAATGTTAAATCTTTATTGGTTGCTATTAATAATATAAGCGCGACTATACTTATTATAGTTCCTAATATACAATTTAAAATGATATCACATATAAAGTTTTTAGTTGTATTTAAATTATTTATTCTTGATAAAATATCACCTATACTTCTATCAGCATAATATTTGAAGGGTAAATAAATGATTTTTTTATATACATCGTAATTCATTTCAACATCAAGATTATATTTTGCATAATTATATACTTTATTTTTCATAAAATTTGTTATTTCTTTTACTATTCCTAATGATAAAAATATAATAAATAGTAATAAAAAGTAACTGTTTGTTTTATTTTTATTTATTCCATCTATGATAAACTGAAAGTAATATGTTGTAATAATTGTAAAGATTGTCATTGTGAAAGAAAATAAACATATCGTTACAATGCTAGATTTTTGATTTTGGATATAATGTATGACATAATCTTTTACACTTATTTTTTCGCATCTATATGGAAGTTTTCTTGTTCTTTCAACTTTTATAATTATATTATTCCATTCATTTAAGAACTCATTAATTGTAATTGTCTTTAATTTTGTACCCGGGTCACCAATTACCATTTTATTTTTCTTATAATTTATTTCATATACAACTATAAAATGTCCGTTATTTGTTTTCATATGGCTTATAAAAGGAAAAGTTATATCTTCATTTTTTAATTCATCAATACTTCCTTTTAAAGATTCGGCATCAAAACCATATTTTTTAAGAGTTTCTACTAAGTCATATATATTAACGCCGTTTTTATTGGTTTTCGTTTCATCTCTTAATTCTTCCATACTTACATATGCTCCGTAATATTTTAAAATCATTAAAATACACGAGGATGCGCAATCTTTTTGTTCTTCTTGTTTTACAAATGGATATTTACTCATTTTTCCCTCCCAATTATACTATACGATTTTTTTTACTGATTTACTTTTTTATTTTAAATATTTTTATTTTTTCTTATTTAATACATTAAAAAAGAAGGCCTTTTAAACCTTCTTTTGATTTTAAAACAATCAAAATAT
Source organism: Firmicutes bacterium CAG:884 (assembly GCA_000433875.1). Taxonomy (GTDB): domain Bacteria; phylum Bacillota_I; class Bacilli_A; order RF39; family UBA660; genus CAG-884. The sequence goes on along the minus strand of HF993344.1, from coordinate 5,961 downwards.
TATTTTTTTCATATTTTTTTACTATCATTCATACCTTGATTATTTATATATATTTTTATATATTTATCGCCATACTTTTTTTCTTTATATAGACTATAATTAGCTTTTATTTCTTCTGTTCTATATTCACATACTATTAATCCATTTTCATTTAACAAATTTTCTTTTTCAATTATTTCAATTGCTTTATTTATAAGATGCATATCATATGGTGGATCAAGAAATATAATGTCAAATTTTATTTTAAAATTATGAAGTGCTTTTGTATAATCTTCATTTATTATTTTAACGCCCTCAATATCAAAAGTATTTTTTTTAAGGATTTCGATTATTTTCTTATTATTATCTACAAAGTAACATTCTTTAGCATTATTACTCAAGGCTTCAATACCAAGGCTTCCGCTTCCACAGAATAAATCTAAACATATACTATTTGGTAATTTTGTTTGAATCATTGCAAATAAGGATTCTTTTATTCTATCCATTGTAGGTCTTGTTCCTTCTATATTATGTTCTTTTAAAACTCTTCCTTTATATTTTCCACTTATTATTCGCATTTATATCACCATTTTAATTATACCTAATATATCTTATACTGTCTAGTAATTCTAACATAAAAATAACTATATACAATAGTTATTTCATTTTACTTAAAAATGTAGTTAACATATCAATTGCGCTTGCTACTTCACTTATTTTATCAGTTATTCGAAGTTGCATTTTATCTTTAACATCATTTTCAAATTCCGTAAAGTTTTTAGAGTTTCGATTTAATTTTTTATACCAATAAGAATTATGGTGCAAGAAATCAATATATTTAGGATTATTTTTTAATTTAAATTGTGTGTTTATATACATTAATCATCAAAGTGTTTATATAATGGTCTTGGTTTATAGTCTTCTTTTTTAGTATTTTTATGTCCAAAATCTTGAATAATATCTACAACTTTTTGAAGATTAGTAACACCACTTTGTACACTATCTAGATCAATATTTTTAAACCATTTAAAAGCTTCAGCTAATCCTAAACCAGCTCCTTCAGCACCTATATTTTCTAAAGTTCTTGCATTTATATATTTATCCCAAACATTATCATTTTCCCCATACATATCATACATTTCGTAAAACTTTTGCCAGGTCATTTCGTTATTGTTTACATAATTAATTAGGCTTGGATTTTTCTTTACAAATTCTTTAAATTCTTCCTTCTTTGCCATATCATCACCTATTTAATTATATGATTTTTTCCTATTTTGTTGATAAAAAAATGTCATAATTTATGACATTTAATTACAGTTTATTTCATTATCTTTATATTCCATTATATCTTGTGCTTTAAATGAACAAATATTATCACATTCAACAGTTAATTTTAGATAATAATTTTTATTTTTGTTTAAAGAATTTACAATGTTTTTATCAATTAATGCTTCTTTTTCCAAGTCTTTCAAACATATATTATAAGTATTTCCTTCTTGTTTAAATAATCCTTTTTTCGTAGCATATTCAATTGCTGATGCTTTTACAATACTCTTTTGAGCTTCGTTTAATGTTTTTTTTGATTCTTTTACTTGTTTTATGATTGTTGTTGTAGCAATAGTTGCAAGTATAGCTAGGACAATTAAAACGGCTAGTAATTCTACTAAAGTAAATCCTTTTTTATTCATATTTCTCTACTATTGTTCCAATAGTCTCCCCATTACATACTTTTATGATATTATTTAAATCATTAGCATTATAAATAATTAATTTAATATCATTCTTTTCACATATTTCAAATGCTGATGTATCCATTATTCTTAAATGGTTTTCAAGAGCGAATCTATAAGATATTTTATCATATTTAAATGCATATTTATCAATTTTAGGATCATTACTATAAACGCCATCTACATTTGTTCCTTTTAGAATATAATCAACTTTTAGTTCAGCACCTCTTACAGCAGCTGTTGTATCAGTTGATAAGGCAGGAACGCCTAAACCACCTGCTAATATTATTATTTCATCTTTTATTAATTCTTCAGCTCTACTTGTAATATAATCTTCCGTAAACTTTAGATTAATACTTGACATTACTGTTGCTTTAACTCCTATTTCTTTTAATGCTGCTTTTAAACATATAGCATTCATACAGGTTCCAAGCATTCCAATAGTATCACTATCGGTAATATTCATTTCATTATGACTTCTTCCTCGCCATAAATTTCCTCCACCAACAACAATACATATCTCATTTCCTTTATTTTTACATTCTTTTAAAACATATGCTAACTTTAATGCTTGTTCAAATGATAATTCATTTTGTCCAAGTAATTCACCACTTAATTTTAATAATAATCTCATATTTACTCCTAATCTAAAAATTCAATTGTTTCTAAGAAATCATCAATTGTATATATTTTTTTATCTATATCTTCAATTGTTGTTTTTTTATCAGTTTGTTTTTCTTCTTTTTTAACATTATTTTCTTCTTTTTTTATCAAGGTTGCTTCAGTAAAAGCATCAATTATTTTTCCTTTAGTAATACTTGTTCCAGATGAGTATCTATCTACTATCGGCAATTCCGTTTGTTTAATATAGTCAATATCATTTTTAACCTTATATCCTATATTTACTTTATTTACTATAAATGTTTTTAATATATGATATGGATTTGTTTTAACATCTCTTATAATAAGTACACCTTTTTTACCTCTTGTTGTTTTTTCAAATTCTGTTAATTTAACTCTTTTTCCTGTACTTTTATCAGTTATAACAGTTAAATATTCTTCATCTCTATCAAATGTATAAGCACTTACTACTTCATCATTTTTAAGGTTTATAGCTTTTACACCGCTTGATTTTACGCCTGATACAGGTATTTCATCGGTACTATACCATAATCCATTACCAGATTTAGTTGATATAAATACTTCTGTTCCATTATTTATTGATACATTTACAACTTCATCTTTATCTTTTAATTTAATTGCGCTTACTTTTTTATTGTATCTACTTACTTTGTAATCTTTTAACACGCTTCTCTTTACCATTCCTAATTTTGTAAATGTTGTTACATTTGTTTCGTCAAAATCATATATTGGATAAGCATTTATTATATGTTCTTCCTCATCTATTTTAATTACATTACTTATGTGTTTACCTAAATCTTTCCATTTTAAATCTGGTACTTCATAAACTGGCAAATACAAATAATTTCCTTTATCAGTAAATAATAGTAATACATCAAGAGTATTCATATTAGCAAGCATAATTACATAATCGCCTTCTTTTAAGGTTGGTTCATTGTCACTTGCTGAATAACTTCTGCTACTTACTCTTTTAATGTATCCATCGTGTGTTATAACAACAATAACATCTTCTTTAGCAATCATATCTGTTGCTGCTAGTTTTATTTCCGTAATTTCATCTTTTATTTCTGTTTTTCTAGGTACAGCATATTCTTTTTTGATTGCTTTTAATTCGTTTTTCATTACATCTTTTAATTCATCTTCATTATTTAATATTTTTTCATATCCTTCAATTGCGTTTTTTAAATTATTATGTTCTTCTTTAAGTGCTGTTACATCGGTATTTGTTAATTTATATAATTGCATTGTTACAATAGCGTCTGCTTGTAATTCTGTAAAATCATATTCTTTTTGCAAATTAATTTTAGCGTCTTCTTTATTTTTACTTGCTCTGATTGTTTTTATAATTTCATCTAGTATGCTTAATGCTTTAATTAATCCTTCAACAATATGCATTCTTAGTTTTGCTTTTTCTAAATCATATTCTGTTCTTTTCGTTATTACTTCTTCTAAATGTTTTATATAAGCATCTAATATTGCAATTATACCAAGTGTCATCGGTCTTTTGTTAACAATTGCAACCATATTATAAGCATAACTTATTTGTAATTCAGTATTTTTAAGTAAATAATTTAATATAACTTCTTCATTAGCTTCCTTTTTTAAATCAACAGCAATTCTAAGTCCATCTCTATCAGTTTCATCTCTTACTTCTGTTATACCATCAACTTTTTTATCGATTCTTATTTCATCTATTTTTTTAACTAATTGAGCTTTATTTACATCAAATGGTATTTCTGTTACTATTATTTGTTTTTTTCCTTTTTCTTTAACAATTTCACATTTTGATTTTACAATTACTTTTCCTCTACCTGTTGTAAAAGCATCAATGATTCCTTTTTTTCCTTCTACAATTCCTCCGGTTGGAAAATCTGGTCCTTTTACTATGTCTAGTATTGTTTCAAGTCTACAGTTAGGGGAATCTATTCTTTTAATTGTTGCATCTATTACTTCACCTAAATTATGTGGTGGTATATTTGTTGCATATCCAGCACTTATTCCCGTTGCACCATTTACTAGTATTGCTGGAAACTTTACAGGTAATACTGTTGGTTCTTCAAGTGTATCATCATAGTTAGGACTCCATACAACTGTTCCTTTTTCAATATCTTTTAAATATTCATTACTTATTTTAGCTAAGCGCGCTTCCGTGTAACGCATTGCTGCTGCGCCATCGCCATCCATTGAACCATTATTACCTTGCATATCAACACATATTGCATTTGCTTTCCACCACTGACTCATTCTTACCATTGCTTCATATATTGATGAATCTCCGTGTGGATGGTATAAACCCATTACGTTACCTACGGTTTTAGCACATTTTCTATATTCATGATCATAGGTATTATGATCTTTATACATTGTATATAATATTCTTCTTTGTACAGGTTTTAATCCGTCTCTTACATCTGGTAAGGCTCTGTTTTGGATTATTTCTTTTGCATACCTTTTAAAACAATTACCCATTATGTCTTCTAAGGTATAGTCGTGTATTCTTTTTATTATGTCTTCCATTTTTCTCACCATAATAATAATATCATAATTTTTGTTAAAAAAAAAGGCTTTTAATTAGAAAAAACCTTTATTTTATAGTTCTGTTCCTCTAACTACATTACTATTTGATGATTTAGTTGCAATCATATTATCTACTAATGTACTTGCAGCAGCAATATAGTTAACTGTTATTTGGGCATTAGGATCAGTTGCTGCTCCACTAAACATACCTGTATAATTCGTTACATTTGCGTTCATTATATTAATCGTTGTTATAAGCTTTGAACAATTATAAAACATACCATTTGATTCTTGACTATAAGCACTATATTTTGTTACGGAAGATGTATTAAAATTGCTTAAATCTAAACTTGTTAAGGATGAACAACCAGAAAACATACCTGTCATATTAGTTACTTTTGATGTATTAAAGCTACTTAAATCCAAACTTGTTAGGGATGAACAACCTTTAAACATACCTATAGCAGTTACTTTTGATGTATTAAAGCTACTTAAATCTAAACTTGTTAAGGATGAACAATCTCTAAACATACCTGACATATCAGTTGCTTTTGATGTATTAAAGCTACTTAAATCTAAACTTGTTAAGGATGAACATCCATCAAACATACCAAACATTTTTGTTACATTTGATGTATTAAAACTACTCAAATCTAGATTCATTAAAGATTTACAATAATGAAACATATCACCCATATATCTTACTTTGGATGTATTAAAACTACTCAAATCCAAACTTGTTAAGGATGAACACCAAGAAAACATATCCTCCATACTTTCCACTTTCGAAGTGTTAAAATTATTATTGAAATTAATATTTACTAGATTTTTAAAGCTCGTAAACATTCCGTAACAGTTAGATGGCGCAAATATTGGTGCTTCACTTACTATATATAAATTATATAATGGTTTTGTATTATCAGTACTATCTTTTAAACCTGTATCCACTAAATATCCATAAACTTTTTTCTTTTGAGTTGGACTTTCTGATATATTCCAACATAAATTTTCTTCTGTACAACTACTAGGTAAATTACTCAAATCATTTCCAAAGGTTATTGTTCTTATATATTTTTTATATGTATTATTCCAA